>CAIUSQ010000216.1 GCA_903901905.1 uncultured Actinomycetes bacterium | reverse complement strand
TAACACCTTATGTAAAGGGTGGAAAGATCGGTTTATTCGGTGGTGCAGGTGTAGGCAAGACAGTTTTGATCCAGGAGATGATTTACCGAGTTGCTGAAAACTTCGGTGGTGTATCTGTGTTCGCCGGTGTTGGTGAGCGTACTCGTGAAGGTAACGACTTGTTCCTTGAAATGACAGAGACTGGTGTTATTAATAAAACCGCATTGGTCTTTGGTCAGATGGATGAACCACCTGGCACGCGTCTTCGCGTTGCACTATCAGCGTTAACGATGGCTGAGTATTTCCGTGATGTTCAAAAGCAAGATGTGCTTTTGTTTATTGACAACATTTTCCGCTTTACTCAGGCAGGATCTGAAGTTTCAACACTTTTAGGTCGTATGCCATCTGCAGTGGGTTACCAGCCAACATTGGCTGATGAAATGGGCCAACTACAAGAGCGCATCACTTCAACTCGTGGTCACTCAATTACATCTATGCAGGCAATTTATGTTCCTGCAGACGATATTACTGACCCAGCACCTCACACAACGTTTGCGCACTTAGATGCAACTACTGTGTTGTCTCGTCCAATTTCAGAGCTTGGTATTTACCCAGCTGTGGATCCACTTGACTCAACATCACGTATTTTGGATCCACGCTATATCGGTGAGCATCACTTCCGTGTTGCAAACCGAATCAAGCAGATCTTGCAGCGCTACAAAGATCTTCAAGACCTCATTGCAATTCTCGGAATCGATGAACTCTCTGAAGATGACCGAGTATTGGTAGGCCGAGCTCGCCGTATTCAGCGCTTCTTGTCGCAGAACACATTCGTTGCAAAGGTCTTTACAGGACTAGATGGATCATTCGTTCCTCTTTCTGAGACGATCGAAGCATTCGAAGCCTTAGCCGATGGAAAGTACGATCACATTCCAGAACAGGCATTCTTCATGTGTGGTGGTCTTGCAGATGTTGAGCGCAATGCAGCCGAACTAGCAGCAAACTTGGCGAAATAAAAATATGACACTTAAGGTCGAACTTGTATCTCCAACAGAGCGCGTATGGTCGGGAGAAGCTACTTCAGTTTCTGCCCGCACTATCGAAGGTGACATCGGCGTCCTTACCGATCACTCACCGCTCTTTGGAGTACTAGTCGATGGTCAGGTAAGTATTCACGCTGCCGATGGAACTACTACCAACTTTAATGTTAGTGGTGGCTTCTTATCAGTTTCTAACAACCGCGTTTCAATTCTTACCGAATCGGTTGGCTAAGAAAAACTCTTACAGATTCTTATAGTTTTCATTTAGTTTTCATTTTGTTTGATGACTTACCTTAAGCAGTTCAATTCTTAACTATTGGTATATTTACTATTCTTGATTCAAATGATGTTCGGTATTGATGATCCGAACCGTTCGTGATTTTCCACGCATAACAATTGATTGACTTAATGCACCAAAAGGCGTGTATCTAATTCCGTGAACTAGCTCCCCATCAGTAATTCCGGTAGCTGCAAGGAAAACATCATCTGATGAGACTAAATCACGGGTAGTAAGCACTGGTCCCGAATTCTTTCCATCTATATTGAGTTTGCCTTGAATACTTCCACCCAGACAGATCATGGCTGCTGCTGTGATAACTCCCTCAGGTGTGCCACCGACGCCCATGAGTAAATCAACACCGGCATCTGGACGGGCTGTTTCAATTGCTGCTGCAACATCACCATCTTGAATCAAACGGATGCGTGCACCTGCTGCGCGAATTTCACTAATCAATTTTTCATGACGCGGTCTATTTAAAACTACAACGGTAATTTCACCAACCTTCAATCCCTTTGCCTTTGCCACCGCTTGAATGTTTTGAGCAACAGAGGCATTTATGTCGATAACTGCCGCCGCTGCCGGACCCGTAACTATCTTGTCCATATAAAAGGCACCAGCAGGATCAAACATGGTTCCCCGCGGTGCAAGTGCAATGACGCTAATAGCGCCATTCATTCCATTTGCAGTTAATGATGTTCCATCAATTGGATCAACTGCAACATCGCATAGAGGACCTTGTTGATTTCCTACTTGCTCGCCATTGTGAAGCATTGGGGCGTTATCTTTTTCGCCTTCACCAATTACTACTACTCCCTGCATATCAACAGTGTTAATCATTTCGCGCATCGCTTTTACAGCGGCTCCATCTGCTAAGTCTTTTTCTCCGCGACCGACCCAAGGACTAGCTGCAAGTGCTGCTGTCTCAGTCACGCGAATTAATTCAAGCGCCAGGTTACGGTCAGGTCCCATATCTTTCATTCTCTCATCACCTTAGCTCCTAAGCTCTGTAACTGTTCAGTAAAGTTTGGATATCCACGGTCAACATGGAAAGCCTGATCAACCGTTGTTTCACCATCTGCAACTAATGCAGCCAAGATTAAACCAGCACCTGCACGAATGTCATGAGCCTCAACCGGTGCGCCTGATAGTTTTTCAATTCCTGTAATAGATGCGTGATGCCCATCCACACTAATTTGAGCACCCAATCTAATGAGTTCATTAACAAACATGAATCGAGATTCAAAGACATTCTCAGTCACCAATGAGTGACCTTTGGCAATTGAATTCAAGGCGATCACAATAGGTAAGAGATCAGTTGGAAATCCAGGATAAGGCAATGTTGCAACATCAATTGATTGGGGTCGATTATTCATCCGCACGCGTATTCCATTTTCAATCGAAGTAATAATCGCGCCAGCTGAGGCCAACTTCTCTAAAGGTAGTTCTAAATGTTCTGGTCTAGCACCGTGGATAGAAATATCACCACCTGCCATAGTTACTGCAAATGCCCACGTAGCGGTAATAATTCGATCGGCAACTGTTGTGTGATCAGTCGGAGATAGCTTCTCAACTCCAGTAATTGTTATTACAGAACTACCAAGTCCTTGAATTTTTGCACCCATTGAGATTAAAAATTCACCTAAATCTACAATGTCAGGTTCACGTGCTGCGTTATCAATAGTGGTTACTCCACGAGCTAGGACTGCCGCTGTCATTATGTTCTCTGTTGCACCAACACTTGGAAAATCTAAATCTATGGGTGCACCGATCAAACCTTTGGGAGCTTTAGCTATAACGTATCCATGTTCAATATGTGCAATTGCACCTAGAACTTCTAATCCTTTAATGTGAAAATCTAAACCCCGTGAACCAATTGCATCTCCACCAGGCAGTGCTACTTCTGCTTCACCAACTCGGGCAACAAGGGGTCCCAGCACGTTGATTGATGCACGCATTTTTCTAACTAAGTCATAATCTGCACGATGATCTGGAGTTACCGGAACATCTATGGTGAGAATTCCTAAATTGCTTTCTACTGTGCAACCTAAACGGGTCAGTAGCTCAGACATGATTTCCACATCTGCAATTGCAGGCACATTTCGTATAACGGTTTTTCCGGGCGCTAATAAAGATGCTGCCATTAACTTTAAAACTGAGTTTTTAGCCCCTGTAACGGTTACCTGGCCGTGAAGTGGCATGCCCCCGACGATACGGAAGCGGTCGAGAGATGCCACTTGGGATGCCATAGGCGGAGTCTACTTATAGGCTAGGGCCATGGTTAATTTAACGCGCATTTACACAAAGACTGGCGACGACGGCACAACCTCACTTGGAGACATGAGCCGCACATCAAAGAATGATCCACGCCTAGAGGCATACGCAACTGTTGATGAGGCTAATTCGACGATCGGTGTTGTACTTGCAGCAGATGAGTTATCAGAAGATGTTCGCGCACTTTTAATTCGAATTCAAAACGACCTCTTTGATGTTGGTGCTGATCTTTGTACTCCAGTCGTTGACTCACCAGCTTTTGAACCACTTCGTGTTCTTGAATCACAAGTTACCTACTTAGAAGAGCAGATCGATAAATACAACGCAGGATTAGAAGCCCTACGATCATTTGTACTTCCCTCAGGAACTACGGCAGCAGCACACTTACATGTTGCACGCACTGTTGTTCGTAGAGCCGAACGTCGTACATGGGCTGCAATTCATGCCTTTGGCGGAGGAGTAAACCCACTCACTGCAAAGTATTTAAATCGCTGTTCAGATCTCCTCTTTGTATTAGCTAGAGATGCTAATAAAAAAATTGGTGATCAACTCTGGGTTCCAGGAGCTAATCGCTAAGAGTTGCTTGTATACGTTGTAGTAGGAACGGTTTCAACGGGAATATCACTTCGGCAATCTGCTTTGAAGTTTCCTATGGAGTGAAGCGGATCTAAAAGCTCTTTACTGACTAAAAGAATTGTTGCAAACTGCCTTGGTCCTGTTTTTGTGTAGGTAGTGCGAAGCTGGCCTAAAACCTTAAGCGTCCTGTCTGTTTCTGATATTTGGTTTCTAACATCAGCAGTAACGATCCAGTAAGTACAACCAACAGTTGATGCTACTTGTATTGCACCACACGCATACTTTTCGCAGACTCTTACTCCGTCTTCTTGGACAGCAAGTGACTTCTCTAAGACTTTATCAATATTAGAAAGCCCCTTAAGTGCATCTACTGTAGGAATCTTTGCAAAGGTGCTGCCATTGCTACTTACTTTAAAGCCTTTTGGGGGCCAAACGGGAGTTGGTAGGGGAGCAACTTTTGAAGTCGCCTTTGGCTTTGGTTTTTTCTTAACCTTTGGTTTAGTAGCCGGCTTCTTTGTCACTTTCGGTTTTGCTGTTGGTTTCTTCGTAACTGTCGGTTTTGCTGTTGGTTTTTTTGTTGGTGCAGGTGAATTAGTTGCTGAATGAGATGGCAACACAGCTGCAGGGGTTATTAGTGAAAGAACTAGAACCGCTAGAAGTAAGCGCTTAATCACGATCCCACTTGAACTTTCTGACGGAGAAAAAGATTCCAATAGCTAACCAGATCATCAATATTACAAGAGTTTTTCCTATCTCCCATGACTTAGCAACTTCTTCTGCTGCAAATGAATCTGGTAGAAAAACAGATCTCATACCTTGGGTCAACCATTTCAGAGGAAAAATTGCCGCAACTTGTTGCATCCATGTTGGCAGCTGGGTAAAGACAAAGAAAACACCGCTAAAAAATTGAAGGATGATAACGATTGGCGATACAACCGCTGAGGCACCCCTGCCAGACTTTGGAACTATTGAAAAGGCGATCCCTAGTGCCGTCGAACAAGCACTGCCCAAGATTACTAACCAAGTAAAAGTCATCCATTTACTAATTTCAGTAGGCATCTCTAACCCAAAAAATATAACACCAAAGCCTAGAAGCATAATTATCTGCACAGCCATACTTGCAAAAATTAGAATTGCCTTTCCAATGAAGTAACTAGATGCAGGCATCGGAGTGCCTCTAAGGCGCTTAAGAGCACCGACATCTCGCTCCATAGGGATTGTGATAGCTAATGCCTGAAAACCGGTATTGACTAGTCCTGAGGCAATCATTCCCGCTACGAAGTATTGAGAAAATGTGACTCCTGGGGCAATTGTATTTTGAAATACCGAGCCAAAAATCACCAATAAAATAACTGGAAAAAACAAAGTAAAGACTACAGACTCTCTTTGACGTGAAAACTGTTTGATCTCTAAACTTCCACGACGCAGGCCAATTTTAAGAGCGCTAGGAACCTTATTCATTTGGATTACCAATCATTTCAAGATATATATCTTCTAGCGACGGTCTAGTAACGATCAATTCAGGGACTTCGCCCCCAAATTGTGTGAAAAGTTTTGAAACCAATTCTGTTGGGTTATCCGTTTTCTCGAGCTTTACCTGAGCTCCATCACGCCATGAAACTGTTGCCTGTGCAGTTGCTCGCCCACCTAACTCTGTAGGTGTAGAGATCTCAACAATCTGGCCATAGTTTATAACAGCAACACGATCTGCGAGTGCCTGTGCCTCATCTAAATAATGCGTTGTTAAAAGAATTGTAGTTCCATCATTTCGAAGCTGTTGAATCAGTGACCAAAATGCACGGCGAGCTTGTGGATCAAAACCTGTTGTGGGCTCATCTAAGAAAAGAAGCTCTGGGTTTCCAATGATGCCAAGTGCAACATCTAATCGGCGACGTTGACCACCAGATAACGTTCGAATAAGTGAACCTTGTTTTTCATCTAGACCAACACTGTTTATAACTTCCTGAACATCTAATGGATCTGAGTAGTAGTTACTGAAGTGTTGAACCGTTTCACCAACACTCAAATCACCAGCATCTGCAGAGTTTTGTAGAACTATCCCAATACGATTTCGCCATATGCGGGATTCATGACCTTTAATTTGGGGATCAACACCTAATACACTCACAGTTCCCGAGTCACGAGTACGGAAACCTTCGAGAATTTCTACTGTTGTTGTTTTACCTGCCCCATTTGGTCCAAGAAGGGAGAAGATTTCACCCTGTTCAATCTGAAGATCTAGCCCACGAACCGCCTGTAGATCACCATAGTTTTTTTTAAGGCCTTTAACTTCGATGAGGCTCATACCGCTACTTTACTATGCGAAAATACCCCTGTGAGCCCCCGTAGAAACTATCCAAAAAAGCGAGAAAAGCCTGTGGAACCACGGGAAATTAACATCGCCTCTACGGGTGAGAGTACAGAAGATCACAAAGATGGAACATACATTGTTCGTCGATTAACCGGTTCTGGTTCCACAAAGCCATATCGATGCCCAGGTTGTGATCAGCTGATTCCACTAGCAACACCACATATTGTTGCCTGGCTTGAATATGATGAAGATGGACGTCGGCATTGGCACAACATTTGTTGGAGTAAGAAAGACAATCGCCGTCCAAATACTGAACGAACAAGAAATGCTCCGAAGTTTTAAATCAAAATATTTTCAGATTTGATTTTAGTTAGCCCAATCTTCCTTTAAGCAATTTGCTTGCTTTAATAACAAGGCGATCATCTTTTGCGCGACGCTTAAAACTCAAAAAGTTGATAGGAAGATTAAATCGAGTTCGAACCACTGTGCGCGCATATGTGTACTCCAGTAAGCCTTCAGGACCATGAACTCTGCCATAGCCACTGTCTTTTACTCCACCAAATGGCACTGCGGCTATTGCAGCAAATGAGAATGTTGAGTTTATTGCAACCATTCCGCAATGAAGTTGTGAGGCGATTTTCTTGCCTTGGCGCTTTGACCAAACATTTGCCCCTAATCCATATCTTGAAGAGTTTGAAAGATCAATCGCCTGTTGCATATTTTCGACTGTGTTGATGATAATTATTGGACCAAAGGTTTCTTCCCGAATCGCCGTAGAGTTTTCGGGGACATCAACCAAAATTACTGGTTGAACAAAAGGTGCTTGAACTGACTTTGCACTGCCATAGGCAAACTTTCCACCATCTTTAATGGCAGCCTTTAAGTGTGATGTGATGATATTTAATTGAGATGGCATGGTCACAGGTCCGTAGTTTCCTTCACCAGGAGCGCCCGCATTTATACTCTTTGCCAGTTCAACAGCTTTCGAGATAAATACTGAAGCAACTTTTTTATCAACATAAACTCTCTCAGCGCCAATGCAGGATTGTCCGGCGTTTGCCATTGCCGACCAAATCGTTGCATCAACTGCTCGATCTATGTTTGCATCAGAGGCCACAATCACAGGATCTTTTCCACCGCACTCTAAAACCACCGGAATCATATTTGTAGCACAAGCTGCAGCTACTAATTTTGCAGTTCTTGTAGATCCAGTGAAAGAAAGCTTGTCGATCGCGCTATTACATAACGCTGCACCTGTTTGACCTAAGCCAGTGATTGTCGTAAAGATGTCTGCAAATGGGGCCACAGAACTAAAGCTTTCTTCTAACCAAACACCAACTCCAGGGGTGTACTCACTTGGTTTGAACACAACGGTATTACCTGCAGCCAATGCATATGCAATTGAACCTACCGGAGTAAATATTGGATAGTTCCATGGCCCAATTACTCCCACCACACCAACAGGCGAGCGTTCAACAGTGGCGGCCATGTTTGCCATCAAAGCACCAGGTGCTCGATGAGAAGTGCGCATAACATCTTCTGCATGACGCGCGGCCCAACCAATATGGCTGACAGCAATGCTCACTTCTAGCCTTGCATCACTGAGGGGCTTGCCTGTTTCTAGAGAAACAACTGATGCAATCTCTTCGATGTTTTTTATAATGTAATTACTCCAGGCAAGTAAAGTTTTTTTACGGCCGTTAAAACCAAGGTTGACCCATTTAGAAGATACAACTCGCGCTCTGGCTACTACTTGATCAATTTCTTTGTCTAACTGAATTGGGTATGTCCCTAAAACTTTATTGTTAACAGGATTGTAAGATTTAAATGATTTGGCCATGTATATAAGCCTAGCCTCCTAGAGATAGAATCTGAAGCATGAAAATGAGAGTTGGTCCCGGCTCCATCTATCCATCGGTTAGAACCCCATTTCACGTAACCACCAACGACGGTGTTGTTTTAGTCGGAGAAGTTGCAGCTCCATTACAAAAGTCCAAAGGCGCAATTTTATGTTTACACCCACTTCCGACAGCAGGTGGAATGATGGACAGTCACATCTACAAAAAAGCTGCAAATCGTTTGCCTGCAATGGCCGGTCTAACTGTGGTTAGATTCAATACACGGGGAACTTCAAGTGATGCCGGAGCAAGTACTGGTGAATTCGATAATGGAATCGCCGAACATTACGACATAGAAGCAATGTTGAGCTACTGTTTTGATGTTTTAGAGTTAGAAAACCTATGGGTTGTAGGTTGGTCTTTTGGTACAGACCTAGCCCTTCAACATGCAAAAGATCCACGTCACAAAGGCTTGGTCCTGCTTAGCCCACCACTTAGAACAACTACCGATGAGCAACTTAAATATTGGAAAATCGATCAAAGACCAGTGATTGCACTTGTCCCTGAGTTAGATGATTATCTAAAGCCCGATGAGGCACACCGTAGGTTTTCTATAGTTCCTTCAATAAAGATAATTGCAGTCGATGATGCAAAACACCTTTGGCTGGGGGAGCCTTCGGTGCACAGAGTTTTATCTGAAATCACATCAATTGTGACTGGTGAAGTTGTAAAACTTCCTCTTGAATTTTAAGCTTTATTGGCTCGAGGTATTACAACTTCATCCAAAATCAAAATTATTGATGCAGCAACGGGAACGGCGAGCAATCCACCTACTAACCCCAAAAGTGATGATCCAATCAAGGCCGAGATTATGGTTACCGCACCAGGCACAGAGAGTGTTCGCTTCATTATTCGGGGAGTCACAACATAGTTCTCTATTTGAACATAGAGCACGTAAGCCACAAATGCGACAAGACCGATCAAAGGAGATTGCGTTAGTGCAATCAAAGTAACAACGCCAGTACCGATGAAGTGTCCGATTAATGGGATGAGAGCCACAACAAAAACAATCATTCCAATTGCGATCGGAGATGGCATTCCTAAAATCGATGATAATAGAACAACAAAAACCCCAGCCATTGCAGCAATTAAGATCTGACTACCTACAAACAAACCAATTCGCTGAATAACTGCTTCTGTTAACTTTCCAACTCTTTCCCGACGAGATGCAGGTACTAGAGAAAGTCCTAGGGATACGGCTTGTGGAAGTGAGGTTATGAAATAAAGCGTAAGTACCAAGATAGTCAGTGCAGTAAAGAATCCGGAAAGAATTGACTGACCAACTCCAATTACCCCACCAAATGTTGAGACCAATAATGTTCCATCAGAGGTCACAGAATTTAATCTAGATTGCAATGTGTCAATTAATCCAAATTGATCATTCAAACTATTTATAGTTCCATTTTTCATTAAATCATCTAGTAACTGTGGAGCATTTTCAATGAGATTGGATCCTTGGCTCACAACTGGAGGAACAACTACAAAGGCAAAAAACACAACAAATAGGATGACAGATGAGAAAATTACTGCAACTGCAGAACCACGTGAAAGATTTCGTCTGCGTAAAGCCTCTACAGCTGGATTTAATCCTGTAGCTAAGAATAGTGATACAAGAATTAAGACAAATATTTGACTAACACTTTCTAACGCCCGCAATAAAATGATTGCAGTCAATACTCCTAATGTTGCAACAAATCCAAAGTAGAAAGGCTGTGTTTTATTAATTGGAAGCCCTGATACTCCAAAGTCATTCAATTTCTTTTTTGGTTTTGATACCGCTGGAGCAGATTTTTTGATTCTCTTCGAAGTTGCCATGGACTTATTCTAAAGTGTGGGAGCGTTAGTTTGGTGATTAAGATTGCTGTTTGCAGGGTAATTAGCGCGCTCGATAGGATGGTTCTATGAGTTTGCCACCTAATTTCGGGCAGGCCTTTGATTTGAGTTCTTTGACAAAGCCAAAGGTTGATCCAGATGTACCAATGCCGGGTCTTGAAGTAACTATTGAGAATCTAAACTCCAATATTTTGCCCTTATCTTTGGTCAGACCTGTGATTGTTCTAATGTGGTCGCCCAGAAGTGTTGAGTCCCAAGATGTAATGAATACTCTCGGAAAGCTAGAGGTTGAGTACCAAGCAAAGTGGAGTCTGGCCCGAGTAAACATTGATACACATCCAGAAATTGCACAGGCTTTTCAAACTAAAAATGTTCCATATGCAGTTGCAATTATTGCTGAGCAGATGGTTCCATTGTTTGAACAAGCTTATCCAGAAGCACAAATTCGACTTGTTATTGATAAAGTCTTAGCGCTTTCGGCGCAACAAGGAATTGGTGAGGCACCT
>CAIUSQ010000215.1 GCA_903901905.1 uncultured Actinomycetes bacterium | reverse complement strand
GGCCATGACTGGCCACCACACTGGCGCCATTGATATGGCAACGATGATTGAAAATGCCAAGAGCGCTGAAATCAAAAGCTTTGGTGAAGGCATTGTTGCCTCACAGAGTGCGCAGAATAAGGCGATGGCAGCGATGATTAAGAGAATGGGTTAAAGACATGAGCGAAACAATCGTAAAGATAACTGGAATGACCTGCGGGCACTGTGAAGGAAGAGTTACTGCAGAGCTTGGCAAGCTAGAGGGTGTCAGTGAAGTAAAGGCAAGTGCAGGAGATGCCCAGGCTGTTATTACTTCTTCTGGAGCCTTAGATGCAGATGCGATTTCTAGAGCGGTAGTAGCTGCTGGATATCGGGTGAGCGCGTAGTTTTTGATTGACCCCTTTTAGGTGTGGCTAGGTCATTGAGCTGTTTTTACCAATACATTCCTGGGCAGTCCAAGATGGTTGACAAATTTCCATAGAAGCCTACATTTTATCTATGAGTGAAAAATGGGAATATCAGATAATCCAGAATATGGCCCTAACCGGGGGCAATAAGAAATTAACACCTGCGTTGAATGAGTTGGGACTAGAAGGCTGGGAAGCTATCAGTGTCAGCTTTAAACCTACTGGAAGTATTGAATATGTTTTACTGAAGCGCCGCTTAGCATGAAGCGCCCCCAGTGTCATCGTAATTAAGCCGAAGGGGAAGTACATGAATAAAATAGTAAAATCAACGATTAGTGCCGCTCTTCTTGTGGCTCTGTCCATTACCGGAACAGCTGCCACACATTCAGCAGAGAAATCGCTTGAGTACAAAGCCGCACTTAGCCAAATGCGCATATCTAAAGATGAGGTTAAAGGCACAAGTTGGTATTACGATAAATCTAGCCCCAAGTACGTTAATGCAAATGGATTTTTTCTATATATTGGTACAGGCAAAGGCTATGCACCAACACTAAGACTCAAAATACAGTATTATGGAGACGATTGGCTTTTCATTGATAGCTATTTCTTTAATGTTGATGGGAAGACAAAGTCAATCGATCCGGGATACGGCGATATCGAAACCGATAATGATTCAAAAGTTTGGGAATGGTTTGATACAGAACCAAATAAGAGTGAAGTGGAACTTATCAAGTCGATTATTAAGTCCAAAAAGGCTGTCATGCGGCTAGAGGGCTCTAAGTACTATAAAGATGTCGTTATATCGGCAACTCAAAAGAAAGCGCTGCAGCGGGTCTTAACTGTTTATGCGGGATTAGGTGGAAAGTAGATAATTTCTAGCTTCCTTTTTAGTTAAAAGTGAATCGTTTAATGAGTTATGCGCTTGAAACTGGGTGATGCTCACTGACTCATTTGCTACTAAAACATGAGCTAAAGCATTCTATTAAAGGATTTTCAATACGGCGCATGTATCTAGAGGTCTAAAAGTTTGGCTTTCTTGGCATCGAATTCATCTTGCGTAATCAACCCATCTGTAAGCAAACCTGCAAGCTTTCTAATCTGATCAGCCATATCGGGCACACTTGGTGCAGTATTGAATGAAGCTCCAGAACTAAGGCTTGCAAGAAGTGCTTTAGTCTTTTGTGAAAAGTTTTCTGCTGTCTTTGTGTCCACTTGAATCAATTCTTCATTTGATTGCGGACCACTTGTAGAGAGCTTTCCGCCAGATAGTACGGACTTAGCAAAAGCTATTCCGGAGATTAAGTGAATAGGGAGAAATTCTCCTGATCGATTGGATTTTAGCATTCCACGACGAAATACGTGGAGCCCTTTAGTTGAGATCACCCAGACCGTACTCTGCTTGGATGCGCCATTTTCCGATGTCCCGTATGCCACTGCATGAACAACTGCATCAGCTGGAATCTCAGGCTCTATCTCTTCTGGAGTTGACCACTTTTGACCCAGCCCGCCCCACTTTTTGGCACTGTTAAATGCTTGTTCTAGATCTTGTCTCATGAAAAAACTCTAACAGTGACAAATTGGCAATTACAAGCATTTGAGAGGACGTATTCTCACCAATCGCTGTGTGGGTTTTCCGCATTCCATGTCGGCACATCTGAAGGAATCTGATAGTTAACTTGCTTACGTCCCCAGATAAATGTTGGAATCAATGCAAGCGCCGTAATGATCAGGACAATGTTTTGTGTTGTTGGAAGTTTCGCTCCCCATATTCCGAGAGTAAAACCAAATCCATTAATAAGAGCCAGTGAGAAAGTTCCAATTAATAAACCTAACCATGCTGGCTTACCTAGAAATGCAAGAATTGC
>CAIUSQ010000214.1 GCA_903901905.1 uncultured Actinomycetes bacterium | reverse complement strand
CTTGGCAGAAGAGTTCAGAGGTTATTAAGGCAAGTAAGAACAAATCTGGAGCTTTTGAGATAATCACTGGGCCAAATACCACACCAAACTTTGATGACTACCCAACGCCGATAAGTCTTGTATCTCGCTTATTCCCGGCGCGTAGCGAGCCAGCAAAAACTATTGTGATTCGTTATAAGTATGTAGATCTAGAATGGGCAGAGACTACTTTGCGCTCAAAGTTAACGGCTGAAGAGTTCACGCAGTTAAATCGTAATGAAGGCGGAAAAGCTATCGCTGGTCGCTGTGATGTGAGTTCAAGGAACTGTCGTGGAGCCATGCAACAGACAACCATGGCTGGATTAAGTCTGATTATTCAAGGTGTTCCAAATGAGGTAGATAAGAGCGATCCGACAAGCAAATTACTTTTCGGTAGCGGAATGCTGGAAGCGCATGAGTATTTCCACTCCTTACAACGCATCCCAATTATGGGTGCTGAGGTTTGGCCACATGCATGGTTTCGCGAAGGAAGTGCTGAGTGGGTTCAAAACATGGCTGTTAACTACAACGACTATAAGACATATCAAGAATTTATAGCACTAGATTGTGCGGGCAATTGCTCAAGGCTCAGTGAGGCCGATATTATGGAGTTTCTTGAAAAATCAAAAGAAAATTACACGCCGCCCAAATTTGATCGAGGCGAGAATTACAATCTGGCATCACTCTTTATTGAAGCCCTTGTTGCATTGAAAGGGCCAGACACACTGATTGATCTCTATGAGCAGATGGCGAAGCGATTAACTTTTGAACAGGGCTTTAAGATCACCTTCGGTGTTGAATGGAATTATGCGATACCAATCTTGGCGAAAACTATTTATGCCAATCTCAAAGGCTAAAGAGTGAGTTTTTACTAGTCACACTTGTCTTACTTTTCCTCTGCCACTTCCTCTGCATCCTCTGTGCGTCTAATATTCATATCCCAAACCTTGACCACTAATTACACCTTGATAACCTTCAAAGCCGCACCCGGAGCATCGACAATCTGGTGGCCAAGCAAACGGGGGACAACAACCACCCACTGCATATTTCACAAAATCAAAATGCTATGGGTCGGGAAGTGTTCCCTTTGAGAAGAACTACGTAACACAGCACTTGATGCTCAGTCATGCACCTACAGACATCCAAGCCTCTATTCACAGTGCCGCCTCGTTGCTACTGTGAGGCCTTGGGATTAGTTTTCAATTTACTCATCTATCATCCCGGAGGCTCAAGTGAATAAGAACCAGAAATGGCGCGCACTCAAGGCTTATTCTGGAGAAAATCTTCGCAGAATAGCAATGCCACTAGGTGGAATTGGAACTGGGACTTTATCCCTAGGTGGAAAAGGTGACCTTAGGGATTGGGAAGTAATGAACCGCCCAGGAAAAGGTTTCATACCTCAGTATGCTTTTTTCTGCATTCGAGTTCAAGACAGTGACAAGAAATCTAAAGCGATTGCAAAAATATTGGAAGGTCCAATTGACGTCAGTGAATATGAAGGCGCATTTGGCACTCGTGCCAATCACCATGGTTTGCCACGATTCAAATCCTGCAAATTCGAAGCCACATACCCGTTTGCAAAGATTTCTTTGAGTGATCCAAATCTACCAATT
>CAIUSQ010000213.1 GCA_903901905.1 uncultured Actinomycetes bacterium | reverse complement strand
GCTACTGGCTCTTAACGCCTATGCGGGTGAGGATGCTCTCAGCGGAATGTTCGTGCAAAGCGGGATAAAGAGATTCGCACACCAATATAGAGCGCAGGAAGCATCGCCAAGAAGAGTACGCGCGGAGCTATTACTTCTTCGGACCAATCAAAGATCGTCGTTTGTGCATTGAGTTCGCGCAAATGAAATCGGCCCGTGCCTTTGATTATTTTGCCAGTATGGAGCACATCGCATGTGTGTGGTGGTTGCCATGAAGTAACCGTCATTGAATCTAAAACTCCCAATGGGCCTATTCCAGTAAATGCATTTATAGAAGTTCCAACGCCTTCAGTTATCTCTGATGTCACCCAGACTTTAGTCTGAAGCATCCATTCACCTTGTTTTTCCCATTGTGCTAGAGAATCCCAAACTCTTTGAATTGGTGCATCTATTTTTAAAGAGATTGCAATGTGATTACTAGACATTAGGAGCAAGCCTTAAGAGCTTGTTTTACATCTGTTGTCCAAGAAATTAACTCACGCATACCTGGCTTAATAAAGTTTTCCACTTCTAAATGTTCCACTAGTTCATGTAGTGGGTTATAAATTCCAAATGGATCAAGAATTACTACCGGCTTATTATGAAACTTCAAATAGCGACCAACCCAAATCACAAAAAACTCTTCAAGAGTTCCGGCACCACCTGGCAAGGTAATGAATGCATCTGCGATATCTGTAATCATTGCTTTGCGCTCACCCATAGTTTCAACAACGTGTAGTTCATCGTTGTCGTGATCAGCAAATTCAATATCAACTAGGGCTTGTGGGATAACGCCAATAGTTCGTCCGCCGTGCTGGCGTGCACCTCTAGAAACTGCGCCCATCATTGAGATATGACCGCCCCCGGTGACTAACTCCCATGAGTTGGCGGCAATAGCCTCACCGAGTTGAAAGGCCAGGTCCACATACTTTGGGTCAATCGTTGGCGATGAAGAACAAAAGACTGCGATGCGCATGCAGGTAAGGATAGGGGTTAGGCTTAGGACATGACCACCATTGCATCAGGCCACGGCATTGCAACGATGGCTGCCGGAAAAACTCTCGATGTCTGGTTTCCGTCGCCGCAACTTGGTGCACTGGCAGCAACTGTTCCTACTGAACTGACGGCATTAGTTGGAAGCGATGATGCACGTGGTGTTACGCGCGAATTAGTTAAAGTTGAAATTGATTTCACCGCGGCACCTGCTGATGCTAAAGATGCGTATTTGCGTTTACATTTGTTATCACATCGCTTAGTTAAGCCTCATGGTGTCTCACTCGAAGGCGTTTTTGGCTTACTCAATAATGTTGTCTGGACAAACTTTGGACCTTGCGCAGTTGAAGGTTTTGAATTAACTCGTGCTCGTCTAAAAGCTGCACATGGACACGTAACTGTTCTTTCTGTCGATAAATTCCCACGCATGGTTGATTACGTAATTCCAAGTGGAGTTCGAATCGCTGATGCTGATCGCGTAAGACTGGGAGCACACTTAGCTTCAGGCACAACAGTTATGCATGAAGGTTTT
>CAIUSQ010000212.1 GCA_903901905.1 uncultured Actinomycetes bacterium | reverse complement strand
TATGGCATGAACCCGGCACCTGGTGCGGGCAGCGAAGGCATTAAGAAGAAGCGCAGGCGTAAGCGTCCTGCACATCGCGCCCCACAGAATCACACATCTGGCGAGGATGGCACTACTACCGATGCAACAAAGGTAAAAACGCAAACAAAGCAGCAGACGAAGCCACAACCGAAACCATATGCAAAACGTGTAGATGAAGTCAGTGCGGGCGGCCTTGTTATTGATTCAACAAAAACTAAGGGGCTGCTCATTGGTCGCCGCGACCATAAAGATGCAACTGGCACGCGCATTCTCTGGTCGCTTCCCAAGGGACATATCGAAGAAGGTGAAACTCCTGAACAGGCAGCTATTCGAGAGGTAGCTGAGGAAACTGGAATTACATCTGAGATCGAGCGTTCTTTGGGCGTCATCGATTTCTGGTTTATGGCCGGCGGTAAACGTATTCATAAAACCGTTCATCACTTTCAATTTAGAGAAGTGGGTGGGCTTTTGGCCGCTCAAGAATCTGAAGTTGACGAGGTTGGCTGGTTTCCGCTCTCAGAAATTATCGGTCTTCTTGCATACCCAGATGAGAAGAAGTTAATTGCTCGCACTAAAGCATCTGAGGTGGAGTAGTGAAAAAGTTTTCAGCTATCGCTATTGCACTTCTAATTCTTGGGGCATTTCTCCCGCAGAGCGCTAGTGCCGCTGTTCGCAGCATTGAACTCATTGAAAGACCACATCAACTTCTTGATGGAAAGTTTGTTGATGATGAACTCGCAACACTTCTCTCACCTGAAGGTCGTTTAGGATCACTTGTATACACACCTGCTGTTACACAAACAAGATGGTTTATTGATGGCGCACTCCTTGATGAAGTTGCGGACATGGCAGACGGTTATGAACTTGCCAATGGAGAAGATGGTGTTGGTGTTGAAGTAGCAACTGCATGGCTGGCACAACTTAGAATTGCTACTGCCGGTGGATTTATCTCTCCGATTGCATATGGAAACCCCGACTTACGCTTAGCGAAGCGTCTTGCTCCTAGTGAATTATCTTTCTACAAAAAGTACGGTGTGCAACGTATTTCATTCCATTTGGGTCGAACGGTCACTGTAGATAAGGCAGTGTTTAAATCTCCTGCCTCGAAGTTGAGTGGGCCTGATCGAAAGAATTACACGGTTAATCGCCAGGCCATTTCAAAACTTTCTACCGTAGTCACCGCTCCAGAGCTAGAACTCTTTCGCGCACGATTAGCAATCTTGCTCTCGCCGTCGATAAATGGGCCATCGGCAGAAGTTTTTGCGCAGAGTGCGATTGATGGTGTTGTGCAACAGCAGAACAAGCTTCGTGTAAACCCAGGTAAATACGCCCTGACCTCAGAATCTGGAAATGTGCCTTTAACTTTAGTTAATGGATTTACTACACCAGTAAAAATCAATCTTATTTTTCGCGCTTCAAACATTCGCGTTATCGTCAATGACATTCGAGAGATAACTCTAGATCCGCAATCTCGAACACAGATGGCTGTCCCGTATACCGTTATTACTTCAGGTGCTACTCAAGTCAATGCAGTGCTCACCAACAGTGACGGCAAATGGCTCGGCCCCGCTTCTAGGCTCGCTTTGAGTATGACGCTGATTGATTCACGAGTGGCGTGGTTTACAACTGCCGCAGCGGTTCTACTCTTTATCGGTGCAGGTGCACAGACTTATCGCCGGCTAAGAAAGGGGCGCAAATGAAGAATAATGAACTCTTCCGCGCCTCTGGAATTATGGCAATCGGAACAATTCTTTCTCGCATCACTGGTTTCTTCCGTGCGATTTTAGCTGTTGCCGTACTTGGCACAGCGTTGCTTGCAGATACCTATAACGTCGCAAACACAATGCCAAATATTCTCTACAACTTACTTGTTGGTGGAGCACTTACCGCAATCTTTGTGCCGCAACTTGTTCGATCTTTTCAGGATGAAGATGGTGGTGATGGTTTTGCTTCCCGATTAGTTACAACCATCTCAGGGATTTTGCTCTTACTGGTTATTGTGGGGGTAATTTTCGCCCCGGCACTTGTCCGACTTTATGCGCCAGAGTTTTCTACTCCGGGTTTTGAAGCTGAGAATCAAATTGCTATTGCATTTACTCGCTATTGCTTGCCACAGATATTTTTCCTCGGCCTCTTCACAATGCTCGGGCAAGTGGCCAACTCTCGAGGCTCTTTTGCGCCATTAATGTGGGCACCGATCGCAAATAACCTTGTGGTAATCGCAATCTTTGCTGGTGTTCTGGTTTTACAGGAATCTATAACTATTGGAACGATTAGCGATTTTCAAATTCAACTCCTTGGCTGGGGAACTACTTTAGGAATCGTTGTTCAGGCTCTTATTTTGATACCTGTAGTAAAAAGATCTGGGATTCAGCTCCGTATCAAATTCGGGCTACATGGTTTAGGTAAATCCTTCTCCCTTGCTGGATGGACTTTGGTTTATGTACTCATTTCCCAACTTGGTTATTTAGTAACAGTTAACGTGGCAACAAGTGCTGCTGTCCGAAGTGCCCAAGAGGGAATCACTACAGGAGTTGGATTTACACCATTTACCAGCGCTTACTACATCATGTTGTTGCCCTACTCAATTGTCACAATTTCAATCGTGACCGCACTCCTTCCTCACTTATCTAAGTTAGCTATTGAGAAGAATGTTGAAGAAGTGCGAAAGCAACTTATCCGCGCAATTAAAATGGTTGGAGTCGTCACTGTTCCAAGTAGCGTCGCGCTCTTCTTCTTTGGTCCCATGATGACCGAAGCGCTCTATTTTGGAATTTCACTCGATGATTCACGTTATATCGGTCAGGTGCTCTCAGCCTTGAGCCTTGGTTTAGTGGCTTTTTCTATCAATCTTGTGTTAATCCGTGGCTTTAACGCATTTGAAGACACTCGTACGCAGGTAATTTCAATCTTGATAATCAACATAATCTCTGTAGCGCTTTCATATCTATTTCTTGAAATCCTCAATAGTCAGCAAGTGACAATTGGGTTAGGTGTAGCGTTTTCGGTGAGTTACATAGTTGGGCTGTTTATCACTCTCTCACTTCTAAAGAAACATACAGGGAAACTTTCTTTCTCTACCTTCGCCGGCCACCACGCCAAACTTTATATCGCCTCAATTCTTGCTATGGCACCGCTCTTTGCGGTCATGTACATCTTTGAATGGGAGAGTGCAGACTCTTCAATTATTTTGCGATCTATTCGTCTTGCATTCATCTTGGCTGCTAGTGGTGTTCTCTACCTACTCTTTGCCAAGCTCTTTAAGATTGCAGAGATCGCAACCTTGGCTGAGTTTGGACGCGGGCTATTGAAGAAAAGAAAAGGTAGGCTGGACTCATGATTCGTGATCTTGTAATTGTCGGTTCTGGCCCCGCTGGATACACAGCAGCTATTTATGCCTCCCGTGCGCAACTTAATCCTGTCCAATACGAGGGGTCTGTGACAGCAGGCGGTGCGCTAATGACGACAACAGAAGTTGAGAATTTCCCAGGTTTTGTTGATGGCGTTATGGGTCCAGT
>CAIUSQ010000211.1 GCA_903901905.1 uncultured Actinomycetes bacterium | reverse complement strand
TCGCCTGATCTAAATCGTTACACATCAATACTCCAAAACCAATTGGCTTTCCGTATTTTAAAGAGACATCAAGAACGCCTTGAGTGACACCTTGGCAGACATAATCAAAGTGTGGTGTTTCACCTTTTAATACCAGTCCTACAGCAACCACTGCATCAAAACCCGCTTCAAATGCAAATTGGGCAGCAAGTGGAATCTCAAATGAACCTGGAACGTATTGCACTTTTACCGTAGCCACTGCAGCTTTTTCGAGTGCGCGTTGTGCACCTGCAATCAGATCGTTACAAATATCTAGATGCCAAGATGAAGAAATAATCATCACCTTTGCAGTAGGAAGTTTTCTAATCTCAATTTGGGGCACAGAACCACTCATTTATTTTGCTCCTCGTGTATGGCCAAGTTTTTCTTCCTTGGTTGCCAGATACTTTTCATTGAATTTGTTACTAAGAATTGCTATTGATTGTTGCGAGACATTGATACCAACACTTTTGAGTGCACTTACTTTTTTGGGGTTATTCGTAAGAAGAGTAATATCTCGCAGACCTAATGCGTGAACGATTCCAATTGAATCACTCCAGTTTCGTGCATCAATCTCGTGTCCTAAGTGCAAGTTGGCATCGATAGTATCCATGCCTTGATCTTGAAGTTGATAGGCCTTAATTTTCTCAGAAAGCCCGATGCCACGACCTTCGTGATCACGTAAATAGATTATGTAGCCGTGGCCATGTTTAACGATGAGATCAATAGATTCTTCTAACTGTTCGCCACAATCACATCTCTGGGAATGTAGAACATCGCCAGTAAAACATTCGCTATGAATCCGAACTAAAGGAACTTTACCGGCGCTACCAAATGCCATCACTGCATGTTCACGTTGGTGTAGCCCAGGGAATGTGGCAATCTTCCAAAGTTCTGAACGCAATGGAAGCGCGGCCCAAGAAAATTCGAATTGTGAAGTTGATTGAATGGATGCAACAGGGTTATTGGTTACATACGTTTTCAACTCGGCAACAGAAATAACCGGTATTGAATGTTCAGAAGCAAACTTTGTAAGTGATTCGCCACGGGCCATTGATCCATCGTCATTAACAATTTCAGATAACAAACACAACGGCTGGGCACCAATAATTTGAGAAAGTGCAACACCTGCCTCGGTGTGACCACCGCGTGCTTGTAAACCAAGATTGTCTGCGACAAGTGGAAATACGTGGCCCGGGCGTATGAAATCTGATGCTTGCACTGAAGTATCTGTCAATGCTCGAACCGTATTTGTGCGCTCCTGTGCGCTTACTCCTGTTGTTAACCCTGGTTTGTAGTCAACGCTTACCGTGAATGCTGTTTTCTTTGAATCTTGATTTACTTCCACCATTAACGGCAGATTTAGTGCGCGAGCACGTTCCTGCGTCATTGCAACACACAGAATTCCAGTGGTATGGCGAACCATGAATGCAACTTTTTCGGTAGTAGCTTTTTCAGCAAGCAACATCAAATCGCCCTCATTTTCGCGATTGGCATCATCAGTAACAATTATCAGATCGCCGTTTTTATATGCATCAAGTGCTGCTTGGAAATTACTCATTAGTTGTTTCCTTTAGCCAGCAGGCGCTCTACATATTTTGCTAGAACATCAACTTCAATATTGATTAAGTCTCCTGGTTTTTTTGATGACAAGTTAGTACGTTCTAAGGTCTCTGGAATCAACCAGACTGTTAATTGATTATTTGCATCAGATATTTTACCGACAGTTAAAGAAACACCATCAAGGCAGATGGAGCCTTGATTAACGATGTATTTAGTTAGATGTTCTGGGACTTTGATATCGAATTGTGCCCATTTCTCACCAGGG
>CAIUSQ010000210.1 GCA_903901905.1 uncultured Actinomycetes bacterium | reverse complement strand
GAAACCTAGGACTAGGTAATGAAATTGAAGTCATAGAACTCCAAGATATTTCCACAATGACTGATCCACAGATCGATTCTTACGCAGAGCAAATCTGGCAAAAAATAGCCAAACCAGAAAAGGAGTAATCACGATGAGTATTCCAAGAAATGAAAAGCTAAGAATTACCCAACGAGTTCACGCAAAGTGGTCACAAACCTTTGGCGATCGAGACGACGCCGAAGCAAACGATGCCTATTACTCCATGCTTCAAGAAGCTATGGCCCAAGCTGAAGAGAAATATAAAGATCGGCCTGCAAACTCCTAAAACCTACTTCTCGCCAGCCGCAATCGCTCTAACCAAGGCTTCCAAAAACGGAACATCGTCTTTATCTGGATATCCATCTACAAAGTGCATCTTGCGATTCATAAAAAAGAGAGCGCCTTTGAGTTGATCTAAATCTGTTGGCAATGACTTGTCTTCATACCATTGCTCCTCAATTGCATGAGCAATAAAGGTCAATTCTTCTCCCAAGACCTGATATCCATCAAAATTCTTCAGTGTTCTAAGGGCTGCAACACCATCAGGATCGGGATTAGGAAGTTCAATAAATCCCTTTCGCTCCCCGCCAATGTGGCGATCAGTTGGAACAATCCTTTGAAGCGCACTCTTTTTCGCACTCCACTCTTCCCATTTACTTCCATCGGCCAGTACTGCCTCACCAGTTTTCATATTTACTAGCCCAACAACTTTGTCTTCACCCTTTTCATCAGAGAGTGTCATTGCATAAACGAGTGCCGACCAGTCAGATCCGCGATAAGGCGCATCCATCGCCTTCCATGAATCTGGAATCCTGACTTGTTCTAACAAACTATTTGCAGGCCCAACTGCGTATGCACCATCAACCCAACAGCATCGCGCTTTACCTAAACCTTTAGAGCGACTGCGCACCCAATATGCAATGCGATTACACGTAACTATTAAATCTTTATTGCGCTTTTCAGCGCCCTCATCAACAAATAATCCAAGTTCTGAAAGAATATAAAGCGCAGCCTCATCCGTATCCTCAATGGCTGCACGCTCCCAAATCCCATGGATACTCTCACCGCCACCTGTTGCAGATGTTCCATTGCGGTTGAGCATCAACACAATATCTGGCTCAACAGTCACAAGTGATAAACAGTCGTATTGCCCACCACCGGGTTGTAAGTCAGCTATGACTAGATCGCCATCAATTCGCTCAAGAATATGGGCCATGACTCTCCACGATAAGTACTCAATCTGATTGGGTGTCAGTTCTTTATCGGCCATACGGGCAATTATTGCAGTGAGGGCAGACATCTAAAAGGGGCTTGTCAGCCCCCACTGTTATATTTTCCCCACCTAGAAATAGGCAGTTCTAGACACTGGAGAGATTGATGACTCGCTATAGCTCAAAGGACTATCCAGAAGAGAGTATGGCTCTGGCATATCTTGAAAGTAAGGATGCAGTAAAGCAATTAGTTTATTTCAGTGAAAAATTTGGAATATCGACCCTCATTGACGGCAGATTTCGCTCTTATGCAGAAGGGGATGTAAGCCTTGATGGCAAAACCTTGATCCTCATTGAGCCATCGAACTACAAAGTGGTCCGAGAATTATTTGAAACTGCCCAAAAGGAAAACAGATATCTCAAATATGACGATGTCAAAGAATACGAAATAGTTTACGAATTTGATGGAAGTGATGAGGCAAT
>CAIUSQ010000209.1 GCA_903901905.1 uncultured Actinomycetes bacterium | reverse complement strand
GAACTGACCTCCTTGGGCACCAAGATTGTGCAGATTACGGCCCTTCATAATCACTGAGATAACTCCAGGACCCTCAACAATTACTTTTTCAACCTTCAGGTTTACTTTAAGTGATCTCACTAGTGGCACACCAATGCGCCAATAAACAATGGCAAATGCCATCAAGACATACAACCCAGTCCAGTAAGCACGATTAAGTGGATGACCAATAAACATCTGGCCATTAACTACTTGGTGCATAAAGGATGCTGCAACAGCTATGTATGTGTAAACATGGATAATCCACCATGTCTCATAGCTCATCTTTGCTCGAGCTTTTTTGTAAGAAGTAACCCCAGCCAAAATCATTAAAACAAAACCAGCAAGTGCAAACCACATCCACTCAAAAGAGTTAAGCATTCTCCAGAGCTCTTTATAGAGGGGGATTGAATCTTGTCCTGCAAAAGACAAAATAATAAAGAGAACATGCGCACCAATGCCATATAAAGACCAAGGACCTAAGTTGCGATGCCAAGTAACCAATCGATCATGGCCCACGCCCCGCTCCACCCAAGGAATACGTGCCACTAAAAAGATGCCCACGATTGCTAGATAAGTACCAACTAGTGCAGATAAACGTGAGAAAGATGCAAGGGATGCATAAAGAGAAGTGAAATCACTTTTGCGCACTGTCGTTAACTGCAGAGCCAGAGTTAAACCAAGACCTGCGCCAAGCAATAGCGCCGCCCAGTCGGTGCCAGCCGATGAGTGCTTATAGATACGTGTTGGCTGGGTCATGGCCCAATTAGACCCCAGACGGCTGAGAGTTAGCTGAGGGATAGCGGTGTGCCAGGTGAGGGGTTCTAAGAGATTAAATCGATTTTCGCCTGAATTGAGGCAACACGGGCAGGATCTACGTCTGCTTTGGATTTAGCCTTGTTTAAAAACTCATTGGCTTTCAATCTGTTTTTAACTTCAGCAAAGGATTCAGCCTGATCAAGAAGGACCCAGGAGGATTGTTTTTCTTTAACTATGAGTTTCTCCCGCAGAGCAATAGCCTCCGTAAAATTACCTCTTCGAGTCTGAATTGCTACTAAAGCCCATAAAGCATCACGAGAATCTAAGTTCTGTGCATAAGTCGCTTTTGAAATTGTCTCTGCGGCTTCTGATGCACCTATATTTAAAAAAGCTTCCTGAACTAACATAGAGTTTGCGACATCAGGAATCCAATATCCGCTAACACTTGCCAATTCGGCAAACTTCTTTTCCTTATACTCTTGAGTGCCTCCAACCACAATATTCCCAGCCACACTCTTAAGTCTTATTCCCTCACCTAATCTAACAAATCCTGCTACCGCTACAAATGTTAGTGAAAGAATCAGTGCCATGTGTAAGAAGGCAGGGACTTTACTTTTTGGCTTATTCAAAATATCTTTATTCGGCATCGATAGTGAATAACTCTTTGCAAAAACAACACCCATAGCAAACCAACCCCATATGGCAATACCCATGTGGCTAATTGAAATTAATGACTGTAGTTGATATGAAATGGTCACGGCTAGAGCGACCACCAATACAACATCAAATGACCCATTTCTAAGGGCGACAAAGCCCCGGTAAATACAGTAAGCATTCAAAGCCAGGTACAAAACAAAAGTAACGAAACCTGATGTTGCAAGGAGATTCAAGTAAATATTGTGTGCATCGTTGCTGGTACTTGCATCATTAATAAACGAAATCAACCAATCTGGGCGGAATTCACGAAAAAAATCACCATACGAATCTGTTCCAACTCCTGCCAGTGGATGATTAGTCCACATATAGATGGCGGATTCAAAATATCCAAGCCGAATTCTGAATGAACTTCGCTCGAGAATACCGCCTAAGGGGCCAACACCTAGTAGTCCTAAAAGCCCTAGAACAAAACTTGAGGTCACGGCGACTAAATAGACTCCAGTGATTCTTTTTGGAATGCCTCTATTGAGACCAAAAATATAGATGTAAAAAAATAATGCAGAGCCTGCCAACATAAAACCTTGTAACGATCCAGTCAGATAAATCTCAATCAGGCTTAATACTGAGAGTAAAGCATTAATCACCTTGAACTTTGGATGAAAGAGGAATAACCCAAGAGTTACCGTGAATGACATTCCTAGGAAAGCAGAAGTGAAGTCTGGATTTCCAAAAAAACCTACCATTGGAGTATAAACATATTTTTCATTGAATACATTGAGCCCAAGATGCTGCAGCAGAAAATACATATTGCAAAATGTGATAAACCCAACTAGAACCCCCTGAAACTTTGAACTCTTGAATTGTTCAAAGTTTCCAGCGGTTAACAACAAAATTATTGAGAGTAGAAACCACGTAATCAGTCCATTACTACGGCCAGATTCACCCCAAAGCAACCGTGTCGAATTAGTTCCTGCAGCTAATCCCGCGAGTGTGAGACTCACAAGTAACCCAAGAATTAAACCTAAAACTAAATTACTTCGAATTAAGGCCTGATTTTTTATTCGGAAATAGCTATAAATAATTATGCCGCTAAGGCTCAATGCAAGAACGGGAATTTTTGCAGTTAAGTAAATATCACTTAGAAGTGGAGTCGCAGCCATTGTTGAAATTCCCATTAAGAAAATTACTAGGAATGATGCAAACTTTGCCTGATTTTTTGGTGCACTCACATGGACAACTTTAGTCCCTGGCCTGTCAATCCTCTGATTTATCTCGCCAAATTTCTAGATTCACTTTGTGCCTAAAGCATTGTCCGTTGGATTATTTACTCCCTCCAGACTGCAGGCATTCTCATTTCAGATGAAAAGGCACTTT
>CAIUSQ010000208.1 GCA_903901905.1 uncultured Actinomycetes bacterium | reverse complement strand
TTTAGTTGTATCCAAATACTTTGCAAACTCTGCCTCTACGCCCGTTCCTGTAACTAACTCTGTTGCTAGTTCGCTATCGACAGCAACAACCATAAATGTTGCACCAAACAAAGTATCTGGTCTTGTTGTGTAAATTGTGATGGGCTTTTCGCGACCCTCTATTACAAAGTCAACATTTGCCCCAGTAGAGCGACCAATCCAGTTGCGCTGCATCGTAAGGACTTTGTCCGGCCACTTACCCTCTAGTTGTTCCATGTCATCTAATAAGCGATCGGCATAATCTGTGATCTTGAAATACCACTGATTTAACTTCTTCTTTGTAACGGCCGAATCACATCGCTCGCAAAGCCCCGCAACAACTTGCTCATTAGCTAAAACCGTCTGACAGCCTGGACACCAGTTAACGGCCGAATCTTTACGATAGGCCAACCCTCGCTCGTAGAACTTTAAAAACAGCCACTGATTCCATTTATAGTATTCAGGATCGCATGTATTAAAAACACGATCCCAATCAAAGGAGCATGCATAGCGACGCATTGAAGATTTCTGTACGGCAATGTTTTCATAGGTCCAAATGCGTGGATCAGAGTTTCTCTTGATTGCAGCATTTTCTGCCGGCAACCCAAATGCATCCCAACCAATTGGGTGCATAACATTGAAACCTTTTTGCGCCCAATATCTGGCAATTACATCGCCAAGTGCATATGCCTCGGCATGGCCCATATGAAGATCACCGGATGGGTATGGAAACATGTCAAGAACATATTTTTTCTCGCGCTTGTCATCTTTATCGCCAGACTTGAATGGGTGAAGTTGATCCCAAACTGGTAACCATTTTTCTTGAACGTAGGCAAAGTCGTACGCCGCGTGTTCACGCTCTTCGTTACCGTTGTTATTCATACGTGGAGCTAAGGGGATTTGAACCCCTGACCCCCTGCATGCCATGCAGGTGCGCTACCAGCTGCGCTATAGCCCCTTATTTCTAGAATTTTGGTTTTCTAGATTTCTAACGAGTGCTGACCTTACCGTATTTGCCCTCGTGAATTTATGCAGGTGTGGCGCCGCTTTCTTCACCAAAAACAGGTTCAGGAATAGATCCTGCATTGTGTTCTACTAAATGCCACTGACGTGGAGTGCGTTCAAGAATTGACCATGATGCATTTGAAAGCCCACCAATTACTCCCCAATGTGACATTGGTAGTTGAAGTAGAGATCCCAAAATGCATCGAGCAGTTCCGCCGTGAGTTGTAACTACAAGAACTTGATCAGTTTTATCGGCCAACGCCTTTGTGATGGCACGAATTGCACGAGCTGCAACTTCACTTCTGCGTTCTCCAGTTGTACCGGCTGGATTATCTTCACCATCAATCCAACGAATAAAATTATGAAGATCTTCAGCTCGATTTTCAGCCCCTGTTTTGCCTTCCCATTTACCACCATTGGTCTCACGCAAATCAACATCGATTTCAACATTTAAACCAGTAATACTTGATAATGTCTGGGCAGTTTCTTTTGCTCGTCCTAAGTCACTAGAAATAATCGCTGTTGGATTCATACCAGCCAAAATCTGTGCTGCATGCTTTGCTTGAAATCTACCTACTTCGTTTAACTCAATATCTGAGTGACCTTGGAATCGATTTACAACGTTCCAATTAGTTTGACCATGACGCCATAAAACTACGCGGTTACCTGCCATGGGCGGCTGCATTCTTTACGGCTTCGAGTTCAATCTGTGGGCAGTCATTCCATAAACGATCAAGCATGTAGTACTTGCGCAGTTCAGCGCTTTGAACATGTACAACTAAATCTGAATAATCTAGCAAGATCCATTCTGCGCCATGTTCGCGTCGCAATGGCTTATCGCCAATGGCCGCTAACTGGCGTTCAACTTCATCTGCGATGGCATCGACTTGTGCTTCGTTTTGACCCGTTGCAATAAGAAAGACTTCGCTCAGTACAAGCTGTTCGGACAGGTCAAGTGCAACAACATCTACCGCAATTTTATCTATTGCAGCTTTTGCAGCAACTTGTGTGATCTCGAACGTTCTATTGCTAATTGTCATAGAGGCTATTCTCTCGTATAAATGTAGCCACCGATGACGAAACATCTGTGCTTACTCCTTGACGAATAGAGGTTGCAGCAACATCAATTGCACCAATGTCGGTGCCATTGCCAGAAAAGCCAGGTCTTTTGATTATTAAGAACTCAACCAAGCCCTTGAGATCTTCGATTCGATGCCACTGATCTAGTTTTTCGGCTGCATCTTGTCCGATAATCAAAACAAGTTGATCATCTGGATGGGTTTGCTTGATGGCTTCGACCGTATCGATGGCATAACTAGGTCCTGTGCGAAGAATCTCAATGGGATTAACAAAAACCTTTGCCGCAACTTTGGGTTGTAAATCTTTGATTGCGAGCTGGCACATCTGCCTACGATTTTCTGCCGATGCAACAGGGGCGCTTGTTCGAAGCAATGGTTGACCTGCTGGAACAACGATTAATTGATCAACTAAATCCTTTTCAATGACTTGCTCAATTACATGCAAGTGACCCACATGAATTGGGTCAAATGTTCCCCCATAAATACCTATTCGAGCCAAAGCGTTATCTGTCTAAGCGAAGGACTAAATATAGAAGTGCTGCGAAGATAACAAAGGTAATGACACCAAAAGTTATTGGTGATGCAGGAAGTTCGCGAGTGATTTCGCTAGCAAGATTTATCATGGGTACATACTACTACTTGCTGCTGCTGGTTCTGCAGGATGTTTTAGTGCTACTTAGCGGGTTGATCTTTAGCAAGTAATGCCTTGAACTGGTTTTCATCAATAACTGCGACGCCAAGTTCCTGTGCTTTAGCTAACTTGGAGCCTGGGTCAGCGCCAACCAAAACATAATCAGTTTTCTTAGAAACCGATGATGATGCTTTACCACCATGATCGGCGATGGTTTGGGCAATACCATCTCTGGTGAAATCATTTAATCCACCTGTCACAACAAAAGTTAATCCAGCTAAAGTTTGTGGCAGTTTTTTAACAGGAGCATCAACCATTGCAACACCTGCAGCGCTCCACTTACTAATGATTGCTCTATGCCAATCTATTGAAAACCACTCCACAATAGATTCTGCGATTGTTGCTCCAACTCCATCGATCTCTGCCAGTTCGCCAGCTGATGCTTTAGAAACCTTATCCATGGATCCCAAGGAGCTAGCTAATGCTTGCGCAGCCGTTGGACCAACGTGGCGAATAGATAGTGCAACTAATGTTCTCCACAACGGAAGTTTCTTTGCAGATTCCAGCGCAGCCAACAGCTTGTCAATATTTGCACCAGGAGTTCCGTCTTTCTTGGTAAAGAAATCAGAGCCCATTAGTTTTTCATGAGTTAAGTCAAAAAGATCAGATTCATCTTTGATAATTTCTGCATCAAGAAGGGCTGTGGCTGCTTCATATCCCAGGACATCTATATTTAAAGCAGCTCTTGAACCGATGTAATAAATTCTCTCTCTTAGCTGTGCTGGACAGTTTTGAATGTTTGGACAACGAATATCCACATCGCCTTCTGTCATTGCACGCAAGGCCGTTGAACACTCTGGGCAGTGCGTAGGCATAACAAAGGCTTTTTCTTTTCCAGTTCGACGATCAATCACTGGCCCTAATACTTCAGGAATAACATCTCCAGCTTTTCGGATCACAACTACATCGCCAATAAGAACTCCTTTTCGCAATATCTCTTCACTGTTGTGAAGAGTTGCATGAGTAATAATTGATCCTGCAACCCTTACTGGCTCCATAAATGCAAAAGGTGTAACTCGACCAGTGCGACCAACGCTTACTTTAATGTCCAAAAGTTTTGTGGTTACTTCTTCTGGTGGATACTTAAAAGCAATAGCCCACTTTGGTGCCCGAGATGTGTAACCAATTTTCTCTTGATCAGCCAGTGAATCAACCTTAATTACTACACCGTCGATTTCGTGTTCAACATCATGTCGGTGCTTTGAGTAATGCTCGATAAATTTCTCAACTTCTTTACGGGTTGAAACAACTGAAAAGCGATCACTAGTTGGTAGGCCTAGATTTTTAAGTACTTCGTATGCCTGACTTTGTGAATCAAAGTAGATTCCCTCTCGTGCTCCAACACCATGGACCACAACTGACAGTGGCCTTGATGCACTGATTCGTGGATCTTTTTGGCGCAATGAACCGGCCGCGCCATTTCTTGGATTAGCAAATAAAGATTTGCCGGATTCTTCTAATGACTCATTGAGTTCGTTGAATGCTGCAATTGGGAAAAACACTTCGCCACGAATCTCTATAAGAGAAGGAGTTTTATCTCCCACCAGTACGTGAGGCAAATTCTTAATTGTCTTAACATTAAGAGTGACATCTTCGCCCGTCACTCCATTGCCACGAGTTAATCCTCTGACTAACTGTCCATTTTCATAGGTCAAATTAATTGCAAGTCCATCGACTTTAACTTCACAGAGATACGTTCGTGATGGGATTTCTTTCTCAACTCGATCAAACCATGCCGCTAACTCATCTAGGTTGAAGGCGTTATCAAGGCTCATCATCTTTTCAATATGATCGCGTTGTTCAAACTGAGTTGAAAAACCTCCCCCAATATGAAGAGTTGGAGAATCTGCTTGTCGCATTTCTGGATTCTTATCTTCAAGTGCTTGGAGTTGTTTTAGCAGATCATCAAATTGTGCATCTGAAATAGAGGGTTGGTCTAGTACATAGTATTTAAATTGGTGATCTCTAATTTCATTGATCAACTCAGTGATGCGGTGTCTGGCTTGATTACTCATATATTTCTACCAATAAACATTCGCCACACACAAACATGGATCTGAGAATAATCACTGTGTCTGACATATCGTCGCAGAACCAACAACGCGATCCCCGTCATAGATAACCATCGCTTGCCCTGTTGCTAAGCCAAGGAGTGGTTCTGCCAAGTTTGCGACCAGTAATTGACCATCAAAATAGTATGTGCAAGGCAAGGCAGCGCCATGTGCTCGAATCTGCACAAAACCCTCTTGCTCTTTATCGGTAACTTGCGGTCCACACCAAACTGGGCGTTCACCTTTCATTGTTGTAATTGCTAACTCTTCACGAGCTCCAACAACCACAGTGTTGGTTACAGGTTCAATTTTCAAAACAAAACGAGGAGAACCATCGGCCGTTGGAACGGTAAGACCTAAGCCTTTGCGTTGCCCAATTGTGTATGTGTATGCACCTTTATGTTCACCTATTTTGTTGCCATCTTGATCAACGATAGGACCTGTTTCACTGCCTAAACGATCACGTAACCATCCAGCGTTATCTCCCGATGGAACAAAGCAAATATCATGGCTATCTGGTTTTTGTGCAACAGCTAAACCACGGGCCTCTGCTTCTTTACGGATATCAACTTTTGTCGTATCACCCAAAGGAAATATTGCACCCGCAATCTGTTCAATTGTTAGAACTGAAAGAACATAAGATTGATCTTTTGAATGATCCACAGCGCGATGAAGGGTCTTTCCGGTTTCACTGATTTGCGTTCTTGCGTAATGGCCTGTGACAACACCATCAAATCCCATTGAACGTGCACGATCTAGAACAGCTGCAAACTTAATTTTTTCATTGCAGCGAAGACATGGGTTTGGAGTACGACCTGCTGCATATTCAGCTAAGAAATCCTCTACAACGCCATCGTGAAACTCTTCGGCCATATCCCAAATATAAAAAGGAATTCCAATGACATCGGCTGCTCTACGTGCATCATGTGAATCTTCAATCGTGCAACATCCACGGGCGCCAGATCGATACTTTTGTGGATTAGCAGCCAATGCAAGATGCACACCAATCACATCGTGGCCAGCCTCGACAGCACGCGCTGCCGCAACTGCTGAATCAACGCCACCACTCATTGCTGCAATTAACTTCACTTGATGTTAGCCGCCCTTCCTCGGGTAATTACATCAGGTAGTACAGAGAGTATGAAGTTAAGATCATCGTGAGTGCTTGTAGAACCAAATGAGAATCGCAATGATGATTGAGCGCTCTGTTGTGTGTGACCCATGGCCAATAAAACATGGCTTGCCTCATGCACACCAGCGCTACAGGCCGATCCTGTTGAGGCTGAAACATTTGCTTTGTCCAGCAGCAATAACAAAGTGTCACTTTGTGTTCCAGG
>CAIUSQ010000207.1 GCA_903901905.1 uncultured Actinomycetes bacterium | reverse complement strand
TGTCATAAATCTCAAGACGTCTGTCGGACTCAACATCGATATCACTATCTGGCAAGGCTTTGCGCAGTGGTGAGCAAAAACGCTCCATGAGTAAGCCATGCTGCATGGGATCCACATTTGATATCCCAAGTAGATGACAGATCAATGAGCCTGCACCACTGCCTCGAGCAGCAACTCGAATACCTGCATCGTTGGCCATTGCTGCAATATCTGCAACAGTTAAAAAATATGATTCGTAGCCAAGGGTTGCAACTACTGCTAACTCATCATCTAAACGGGCCCGTGCTTTTTTAATCGCATCGTTTTTGCTGTATCTACGATTGATTCCAGCTTCGCTACGAGTACGCAGTAGGGCGCGCATCTCTTGTGCATTTGCAGCGCCCACCACATGAGGCTCAGGTAAATGTGCTCCCCCTAAACCAATATCTCTGTGAGGTGATAAAAGGGAACGTTCGGCCCATTGACGAGTTGTTTTAAGTAACGCACGCGGAGTTGACTCACCTGCAGCACGTGCAATTTCGCTAGCTAGATAGATCATTTCATCACTAGATTTTAAAAATCCTTCAGCATTGCGACGTTCAAGATGGCGCTCATGTAACGGCACTAATTGGCGGGTGCAATCCAAAACATCAGCTACAGGACCATCTCTTCTATCTAACATCCGTACTGCATTAGTGAAAACTGCATCAATATCATTATCGCGAGCAAAAACAAGGGATCTAGCAGCGTGCTCTGTAGATCGTGGGCCTTTACCCGCGATTAAATGTGAAACACATTCGACTGCATTATTGGCAAATAAATCTCGAGTTTGATTAAAAATAGAGAGAGCTTGATCAAAGCGATGTGCCTGTATTGCATTGCTCATTGGGGATTCAGGTCCATGTAGTGCATAAATATCGGTACTGTAATTACTAAAGCGTTGTAAAAAATCTAGAGTCAGAACTGGCTTACGAGTATCACTTGTCATCGCTAGAGATGTCATCAATCTGCACAGCGAGCGCCATCCGCCATCGCCGTGGGCAAGTAATGTAATCCGCCCCTTAACCCCACCTAGCTCGATTGCGCAGTTGACTCCAATGATCGGTGCAACGCCATACTCAACACAACTTTGAGCAAATTCAATGGCACCTGCTAAACCATCGCGGTCAGTTAACGCCAGCGCAGGCATTTCAAACTGTGCGGCTCTTTCTACTAAATCACTGGGTCGAGTTGTTCCGTACTTTAATGAGTAGGCACTAGCAACATTAAGGTGAATAAAACTCATACGCTACGGATAATCCACTGACCCGTTAATTCATCACGTTCGAGTTCAAAGGTTGTTAGTGAACCAATAGGTGCAGCCTCTACTCGCCACAGTGCACGGGCTTGATCATCAGGGCGGTATTTGCCATCACTAATACGATTCCACCATCCGCCGGCTTCACACCATCTAGAGAGCACTGCATGTATACGAAAGCGCCTACCCCTAAAGGTAAATTCAATGGGAGTTGTTGCCCCATCTATAGTTACATCGGCCGAAGGATTGATCTGTGGAGCTGACATTTTCTAGGGGTACCTTTCACAGCTGTGGGTAATCGGGTGAGTATTAGGGAAAATTCGAACAGATGTTCGAAAAATAGTCCTTTCCACTGACAAATAGCAAGCCCCTGGGGTGTCAGATGCAATAAATAGTTGAAACTTCAATTACTATTGCCATAATTAATCTACTTAAGGAGTCTCATGGACATCGTTCTCATTATTGCCCGCGTGCTATTCGCGCTGATCTTTATCAGCTCAGGCGTATCGCATCTGACCAAACTGGAAGCTATGACTGGATATGCCAAGTACAAGAAAGTTCCAGCAGCAAAATTCAGTGTGGTTCTATCGGGTCTGATGATCCTTGTCGGCGGTCTCTATATCGCATTTGGTGTTTATGCCGACCTTGGTGGACTTCTCATCGCTCTATTTCTTATCCCAACAGCATTCTTGATGCACGCATTCTGGAAAGAAACTGATGCAACAGCCAAGCAAAATGAATCAATCGGTTTCTTCAAAGATCTTTCATTAGCAGGTGCTGCACTGATTATCTTTGCTCTTGTTTCTACGGGAACAGATTTTGGTCCATCAATTACAGGTGCGTTTTTTAACCTTTAATTACTAGAAATTCACTTCAAAAGGCCCGTCGGTTAATTACTGACGGGCCTTTTGCATCCATCATTGCTTCATGGAGATTCTTGGTGGCCTTGTAGCGGGCTGCTTTATAGGTGGCATTCTCGGATTTGTAGGCGCCGGTGGTGCAATGCTCACCGTTCCTATCCTTATATATCTCTTTGATTTCACTCCGCAATCTGCAACTACCGCTGCCTTAGCTGTGGTCTTACTCGCTGCTGGTTCAGGACTTATTCCAAAACTTAAAAACAGAGATGTTCTCATAAAGGAGGCTCTGGTTATTTGGAGTCTAGGTCTTGTGACCAATATTGCTAGCTCACTAGTTGCCTACAAACTTTCTGATAACTTTATTACGACAGGGTTTTCAATTGTTATGTTGGTAGCTGCTGCAACAATGTTGATTAAACCTGTCTCTGGAGCAGAGAGAAAAGTTCCAATTATCTGGCTCATATTGATCTCACTTATTATTGGCTGCATAACGGGCTTTTTTGGTATCGGTGGAGGTTTTCTAGCTATTCCAATACTGGTTTTATTTTTTAAAAATACTCCAGCCAAAGCTGCAGGTACATCGCTTGCAATAATCTCTCTCAACTCATCTACAGCCTTTTTGGGTCACTTCCAAGGATGGGGCTCTGTTAATTGGAAAGTACCAATCTCAATGGCCTTAGCAGCCGTCATAGTTTCGCGCTTGGCTTCAATTAAAAGCAAAGACATCAAGCCAGAGATACTGCGTTATGGCTTCGTGATCCTGCTTTTTTCAATCTCAGTTTTTACACTTTTAGAAACCTGGATCCTTGCTGCTTAATGGTGCGGGAAGTCCAAAGATAAGTTGTTAAAGTTAATGTATGGAAGGCGTAATAGAAAAAGCTGCAGTAAAGCG
>CAIUSQ010000206.1 GCA_903901905.1 uncultured Actinomycetes bacterium | reverse complement strand
TGCTGCCATTAGCGCACCATCATCATTAACAACCTTGATGCCACGCTTGGCAACAACTTCATTCGGGGTTCCCTCCCCCGCGATTACGCCTTCAACAACTTGGCGCGCCAACTTATCTGTAAGCTCACCAGCAGCGACAAGCGCGACGATTTCAGCAACATCTTTCGGTGAAATAGTAAGTTCGGTTAAAGCAACTTCTTTCTCATTAGCAATTCGTGAGATTTCACCTAGCCACCAGGTGCGTGCCTTAGTTGGATCTGCGCCAAGCAATACTGTCTCTTCCACAATGTCTAACGCATCGGCGTTAATCATCGCCGCCATTTCTTTATCAGGAACTGCCCATTGTTCTTTCAGGCGTTTGCGGCGAAGTGATGGGCGCTCAGGTTGTTGTGCGCGAAGTTCTTCAATCCAAGTAGCAGCCGGTGCAACAGGAACTAAATCTGGTTCGGGGAAGTATCGGTAATCCTCGGCCTGCTCTTTTGATCTACCAGAGCGCGTAAGGCCGGTGTCTTCTTGGAAGTGACGAGTCTCTTGTTTAACTCTCTTGCCCTCATTTAACAATTCTGCGTGACGGATCATTTCTCCGCGAATGGCACGTTCGACTGAACGAAGTGAGTTAACGTTTTTTGTTTCTGAACGAGTACCTAATACATCTGACCCAATCAAACGCAGTGAAACGTTGGCATCACAACGAAGTGAGCCTTGCTCCATCTTCACATCTGAGACTTTTAAGCCACGCAAAATATCGCGCAGTTCGGCAACGTAAGCTTTGGCAACTTCTGGAGCATATTTGCCAGTACCAGGAACTATCTTGGTCACAATTTCAACTAGCGGAATTCCAGCGCGGTTGTAATCAAGGAGAGAATACTCAGCGCCATGGATGCGGCCAGTTGCACCACCCACGTGGAGTGACTTACCTGTGTCCTCTTCCATATGTACGCGCTCTACCTCGATGCGAAACTTCTTTGGGCCTTCATCAGTTTCTATCTCAACATCTACATAACCATCGACGCAGATTGGCTCGTCGTACTGTGAAATCTGAAAGTTCTTTGGCATATCTGGATAGAAGTAGTTCTTGCGAGCAAAACGTGAAAATGGTGCTATTGAACAGTTAAGTGCAAGACCAATTTTGATTGTTGATTCGATTGCCTTTTCATTGACAACAGGCAGAGCTCCTGGCAAGGCAAGACAGACAGGACATGTCTGTGTATTTGGTTCTGCTCCAAAAACTGTTGCGCAGCCACAGAACATTTTCGATTCCGTGTTGAGTTCAACGTGAACTTCAAGACCTAAGACTGGCTCATACTTTGCAACTACATCTTCATAGGTAAGGCTCATTTGCTGGCCTCCAATGTTGGTGCACGATCCAAAAGCGGTGCGCCCCATTTAGAAAGCAAGGCTGCTTCAAGTGCTGCACCAACTGAATACATGCGTTCATCTTTCATGACAGGAGACATAATTTGAAATCCGACAGGCAGTCCATCTTCATCTGCTAAACCAGCAGGCAAGGACATGCCACCGATTCCTGCCATGTTTACTGGAATAGTTGCGATGTCATTTAAATACATAGCCAACGGATCATTAGCCTTTTCACCGATCTTAAAAGCTGTTGTAGGACATGTTGGAGAAACAAGAACATCGGCTTGTGTAAATGCTTTAGTGAAATCCTGCGTGATCAAAGTTCGAACTTTTTGAGCACTTCCGTAATATGCATCGTAATAGCCAGATGAAAGCGCATATGTTCCAAGAATGATTCTCCGCTTTACTTCTTTACCAAAACCAACTTCGCGAGTTAGATTCATGACCGCTTCAGCTGAAGCTCCATCAACATCGCCCACGCGCAAGCCGTATCGCATTGCATCAAATCGAGCCAGGTTAGAAGATGCTTCAGAAGGTGCAATTAGATAATAAGCAGCAAGGGCATATTCAAAGTTTGGCGCAGATACTTCTACTATTTCGGCCCCAGCTTTTGCTAGTAGCTCTAACGCCTCATCAAATCGAGCACGCACTCCAGGTTGGTAGCCATCGCCATTTAACTCTTTAACAACTCCGATTTTCATTCCCTTAACATTGCCATCTTTTGCGGCTTGAACTACTTGTGGAACAGGAGCATTAATTGAAGTCGCATCCTTTGGGTCGTAACCGGCAATAGCTTCGTGTAACAACGCAGTATCTAAAACAGTGCGTGCACATGGTCCGGCTTGATCTAATGATGATGAAAATGCAACTAGTCCGTACCGAGAGACTCCACC
>CAIUSQ010000205.1 GCA_903901905.1 uncultured Actinomycetes bacterium | reverse complement strand
GTTATGAGTTGCTCTCTCACCACACCAACAAAGTGCCTCTACTTGTAAATTTTGAACTCGATCAGCTAATTCAACCAATCGAGCGCTTCCAGGGAACAGTTTTGTCCTAAAATCAGAGAGAATTCCGAAGGCGTAAACATCTATTCCGAGGCCATCAACAATCTTCGCCAACTGTTCAATCTGCTCGGGAGTATAAAACTGGGCTTCATCACAGATTATAAAAGTTATTCGACCGCCAATTGATAATCGCTCCACAATTAATTTGTGTATATTCAAATCAGCATCAACCTCTAATGCCTCGATTTGTAAACCAAGTCTGGATGAAATTAAGCCTTTACCGGCACGATCCTTGCTGGTGAAGATGACTCCTTCACGTCCACGTGAGCGATGATTGTGTGCAGTCTGCAGCGCAAGCGTTGACTTACCGCTATCCATTGTTCCGCAATAATAAATTAGCTCAGCCATGTGCTCATTCTGCCAATAATGTTTGGATTTGTAGATCAGGATGGGCTTCATTAATTCGTGATTTGCCACCTAACGCAGGAATATCTAAGAGGCAAACAACTCCGGTAGGCGTCAAATTTGCGGCGATGATTAATTCAACGGCCGCCAGAGCGGTTCCACCGGTTGCTAGAACATCATCGACCACCAATACCCTTTTGCCTTGCGGAATTAGATTTGCATGGATTTCAAGAGTGGCTGTTGCGTATTCGAGTTCATAGCTTTTCGAAATAGTTTCACCTGGCAATTTTCCTAATTTACGAATTGGTATAAATCCTTTATTGCCCATAACAGCTGCTGCCGCCGCAAATATGAAACCCCGTGCTTCTATTCCGGCAATATAGTCACACTCTTGTGCCAGCGACGCAATTTCTTTGCAACACTGCGCAAAAACTTCCTTATCTGCAAGTAGTGGTGTTATATCCTTAAAAATTATTCCTGGGGATGGAAAATCTGGGATAATTCGAATTAACCCTTGCGTTGTGACTACCATCTGCGAATCCTATTGTTTTGTTGATAATCTGATGGTGTCCAGGAGGGGAGTTGAACCCCTAAGCCCTTACGGGCACTAACACCTCAAGCTAGCGCGTCTGCCAATTCCGCCACCCGGACCTACTCATTATTTTAACTTCTATCTGAATTCGATGGAAATTCAACTTATGTAGGAGAATACCTCCATGAAGCTAACTCCTCAGCAGATCACTGTACTTGAGGATGAAACCATCCTTTTCTGCCAGGAGATGATCAGGATACCCAGTGTGAATCATGGCGAAGGCCGTGGTGATGAAAAAGCGATGGCCGAATATGTGGTTAAACGATTATCCGAAGTTGGGATAGAAACTGAATCAATAGTTAGTGCTCCGAACCGTGTGAACGTGGTTGCAAAGATTGCCGGGGCAGATCAATCCAGGCCAGGTTTAGTTTTACACGGGCATATCGATGTTGTTCCAGCTAAAGCTGAAGATTGGTCGGTTGATCCATTTGGCGGAATTGTTAAGGATGGTTTTATTTGGGGTCGCGGAGCGGTTGACATGAAGGATATGGACGCGATGATGCTAGCTACTGTAAGAATGTGGCAGCGAATCGGCTACAAGCCTCCACGCAATATTTTACTCATCTTTTTTGCGGATGAAGAGGCAGGATCAAATTTTGGATCTCGTTGGATGGTGAAAAATCGACCAGAATTATTTAAAGGATACAGCGAAGCGATTTCTGAAGTTGGTGGATTTTCCGTCACAATCACGGGTGATAATCGACTCTATTTGATCGAAGCTGCTCAAAAAGGAATTCAATGGTTAAAGCTAACCGCTAAAGGCACCGCTGGTCATGGATCTTTTGTAAATAGGGATAATGCAGTGACAAAATTATCAAATGCAGTCGCGCGAATTGGTAATCATGAATGGCCTGAGTTAGAGACTAAAACCAATAATAAGTTTTTCCGCAAAATAGCAGAGTTGACCGGAGATAAGTATGATTCAAAAAATGTTAAACCATTACTGCGTCACCTTGGGGCAGCAGCAAGAATGATTGGTGCAACTATTACCAATACGGCTAACCCGACAATGCTTGAAGCTGGGTATAAGGCGAATGTCATCCCACAAAGTGCTAGTGCAGTTATTGACGGCAGATTTTTACCTGGTCATGAAAATCAACTTCAAGAAACGCTAAAGAAATTGGCGGGAGATGAGATTGAAGTAGAGGTATTGGTGCGGGATATCGCATTAGAGGTAGATTTTGCGGGACCGCTAGTTGAAGCAATGTGTAAGGCAATTAATGTCGAAGATCCAAGTGGCATACCTGTTCCTTATCTTATGAGCGGTGGCACCGACAATAAGGCTTTAAATGATGTCGGGATCATCGGGTATGGATTTTCACCATTGCGATTGCCGGCAGAT
>CAIUSQ010000204.1 GCA_903901905.1 uncultured Actinomycetes bacterium | reverse complement strand
TCGCCAATCAAGATTGCATATTCGGCATTACGATTAATAAACGAAATACTCTGCAGGCTAATATTGCCAACATGGCCATCATCCTGATGGCAGATCGCCCACACCACCTGGTCCTCACGATTCAAGTGGTCATAGAATTCTCGAAACCAGCCTGTATTCTTAAAGAACTTGCCGTGGGAATTGTAATTACAGACTTCCTGGTTTTCAAACCAGGACTGATAAGGTCCATTGAGATCTCTCTCACAAAGACTTCGCACGTAATAGCCATCAGTAAGTTCATAGATCATTTTAGAGCCTCCAGATTACGCCATACCTTGTGAAATGCAGCAATGATCAAATCAACTTCCTCATCCTTGAATTCATAAGAACAGATACCAAAAACTAGAAGGCTAGCATCGTGTAGATCCTCAGCAACCGGGCATATACCCTTTGCATAACTCACATCTCGCTTGCAGATATCAGAAGTCCAAGGGAACCCCTTACTGCCATAAGCCATCTTCTTTTGGTACATAGGCAATAGATGGAGATTCTGATAGCCATCCGCCAGGGCCGGAATGCCCTCGGCTATTAGAGCCTCAAATAGAGTCCGACGACTTATGCCCAGCAAAGAAATATCCAAAGTCATTGGATAGACGTAATACACATGGGTGCAGTCCGGCATCACGGTCGGCACCTTCAGGCCTCTGAGACCAGCCAAACCTTTATCAAGCCTACTTGCGATCCGCTGGCGTGACTCAACCTGAGTCTTCAACTTCTTGAGCTGCTCAATACCCATGGCACACTCGATTTCGCCGAGGCGAAAGTTATGACCAATCATGTTGCTGAGATTCGTAACGCCTTTGTCACCCACAACCACCTCAGCATGGTTTCGGATCAGACGCAAACGATCTGCAAAATCATCGTCATTAGTTACTGCAATCCCACCTTCGCCGGTGTGAATATGCTTGTGATAATTAAGACTGTATCCACCAATGTCAGCTAAGGTGCCGGCGAACTTACCCCTGTACATGGCTAACGGAGCTTGCGCTGTATCAGAAATGATTTTAAGTTTGTGCTTATCAGCAATCTTGCGCAGAGCATCCATGTTGGCAGAGTGACCGAAGATGTCAACCGACATAATGGCGCGTGTCTGCTCGCTGATATTTTGCTCAACTGAAACAGGATCTAAGCAGAAAGTCTGGCGCTCGATATCAGCAAAAACAGGAATGGCGTTCCAGTGCAAGATGGCTGTAGCACTTGCGGCCATAGTCCATGGACTGACGATCACTTCATCACCCGGCTCAATGCCAATAGCGCCTACGGCAGCAACTAGACCAGAGGTCCAGGAGTTAAATGTAATGGCGTGCTTTACATTAAAATAACTTTCGCACTGACGCTCAAATTCTTGTACCTTCGGGCCGCCAAAAAAGTCTGGATCCCAGCAGCCAAGAAATTGCGATAGAACACCAGATTCAACTACCCTCTTAGCAGCCTCGACCTCCTCAACACCGAGTGAGTTATAGCGCGCAAAATTGGAATTGATAAGCCTGGACCCGCCAAGGACTGCGAGAGTATCGTTGGATCGCTGATTATTCATAGGACTGCTTTCATTTTTAATAACCATTTCAATGTTTCCAGGGCATCTTCACCTGAACACAAAGCAGAGGGTCTTCCACCCAAGCATGCACTCACGTTGTCACTAACATGCCACTGCAGCTTTTTTACTTGCGTACCGATTGTTTCACCGGGCGTCGACAGAACAATATACTCAGGAAAATCGGGGTCTTTTTGTGTCGCCTGCCAGATGATTTTTGCCCCTCCCTGCTCGTAACGAAGACAGCCGTTACTTGCAACCAGCTGAATATCATGATGTGAAAAAAGTTCATCTTTTGCCGCCAGGAAAAATACCTCTCCTAATTTAAATTTTACATGAACATCCGGTTCAAAATCCATGTCACCCCAAGCTCGGCCTGAATTGACAATTTTGAACGACTCTACTGGGCCAAGCCAAAATTCGAGTAAATTTGAAAAGTGCGAGCCATTATGCAAAAGTCCTTTGCTATACCAAAGTACACCTTTTAGCGGGAGAGCAATCGACCCATCCTGAAGTCGACGCTTAATTTCAAGAACGCCTGATTCGACTCGGCGCAGATAGTTTACATACAGCAAACAATCGGCTGCACGGCAGTCGGCTACCATAACCTCTGCCTCTTCTAGCTTATAAGACAAAGGCTTCTCGCACAGGATCATACGGGGGCTTGAGTGGCGTAGGGTAAGGCGAACTGATTCG
>CAIUSQ010000203.1 GCA_903901905.1 uncultured Actinomycetes bacterium | reverse complement strand
GATCGAACTATCAAAGATGGGATCGTAAGCAGGAAGAATTGCACCACCTGGAATTCCAAACATCACATCGACGCCTGCTGACTCCAGTGACTTAACGAGTGAACTTGCACCACTCATCTTCTTGCCCATAACCATCTCCTTTCTTTAGTTCGTTTCAATTTACTTCGGTTACAACATTGCCTGTATTGAAATGAAAAAACCCTCAGGTAACTGAGGGCGGCGCGAGATCAACAAAGGATCACGCGCTATTAAATCACCACCAAAAATGTTGTTCTCATGGACCTATTCTCCAATAAATGGAGGGGTTTGGTCAAGAGATGAGATACACATCTCATAATTCGGACGTGGAAGTCAGGGCAACCGACGATTAGTCCTGAGTTATTCGCAGACAGCACCTTTAGAGGCCGACCCAACTAGTTTTGTGAACTTAGCCAAAACACCACGTGTGTACTTGTGTGTCAGCGGTTTCCATCCAACTTTTCGTTTTTCCAACTCTTCAGGATCAACAAGAAGATCAAGTGTTCGATTTACGGTATCGATACGGACTATGTCCCCATCTTTAATGAAGGCAATTGGTCCACCATCAACTGCCTCAGGTGAAATATGTCCAACGCATAGACCAGTGGAACCACCAGAGAAGCGACCATCAGTTAGAAGCAAAGTTGTTTTACCTAACCCTGCACCTTTAATCGCACCAGTAACCATCAACATTTCGCGCATTCCAGGTCCACCTTTTGGACCTTCGTATCGAATGACAACTACATCTCCGGCTTGAATCGTTCCATTTTCAATGGCATCCATTGCTAACTGTTCACGGTCAAAGACGCGAGCAGGGCCTTCAAATTTATCAATTCCAATTCCAGCTGTTTTACATACTGCACCTTCAGGCGCAAGGGATCCACCTAAAATCGTAATTCCAACATCTTTTGATAATGGTTTATCTGTTGGGTGAACAACAACTCCATCTGGAAATGGAGGATTAATGTCGGCAAGATTTTCAGCCATAGACTTACCAGTAACTGTCAACGTGTCACCATGTAAATAGCCAGCATCAAGCAAAATTTTAAGGACTACTGGAATTCCACCAACGCGGTCAAGGTCGGTCATCACAAACTTGCCAAAAGGCTTTAAATCTCCAAGTAGTGGAACCTTGGATCCAATTCTGTTGAAATCTTCCAGCGTTAAATCTACTTCTGCCTCATGAGCAATTGCCAACAAATGTAGAACTGCATTGGTAGAGCCACCAAGTGCCATTAAAATTGTTATTGCATTTTCAAATGCTTTCTTGGTCAAAATCATACGAGATGTGATTCCAAGACGAATCAAATTAACGACTGCTTCGCCTGATTTAATTGCATATGCATCACGGCGACGATCGACTGCAGGAGGTGCAGCAGAACCTGGCAAAGAAAGACCCATAGCTTCACCGATCGCTGCCATCGTGTTGGCTGTATACATTCCACCACAAGCACCTTCACCCGGACAGACTGCACGCTCTATTTGATCAACACGCTCTTGGGTAATTAATCCACGTGCACATGCACCAACTGCCTCAAAGGCATCAATAATCGTTACATCGTTACCATCTACTTGACCAGGCAACGTAGATCCAGCATAAACAAAAACACTTGCAACATCTAAACGTGCTGCAGCCATCATCATTCCAGGCAGTGATTTATCACAACCAGCAAAAGTGACCATTCCATCAAAGCGCTCTGCATTCATAACAGTCTCAACAGAGTCAGCGATAATTTCCCGTGAAACTAATGAGAAATGCATACCTTCATGTCCCATTGAAACGCCATCAGAAACTGAGATCGTTCCAAACTGCATGGGGAAACCACCGGCGGCAAACACGCCCTCTTTAGATGCTTTTGCTAAACGATCGAGTGACAAATTGCATGGAGTAATTTCATTCCATGACGATGCAATTCCTATTTGAGGTTTAACCCAATCCTCATCACCCATTCCAACCGCGCGAAGCATTCCGCGTTGCGGCGCTCTTTCCATTCCATCAGTTACAACTCCAGAGCGTGGTTTCATTGTGGCCATGAGATGATTCTACCCTCTTGAAAAGAAATCACTCAATCTAAATTTGAGCCTTTACGCTTTTGGACGACCTTTGGATCCCTGCAACATTCACAGTTTTTTGTTGGTGTAACTCGCTAGATCTTCAAAGAACTAGTGACCAAGGTGGCTAAGTAGAAGTTCTCGTACGCGAGCAGCATCGGCTTGGCCCTTTGTCTCTTTCATGACCGCACCAATTAACGCTCCTGCTGCAGGAATGTGGCCAGCTCTAACTTTCTCAGCTGTTTCTATTTGTTCAGCACAGACCTTTTCAATTGCAGCCATGAGTGCGCCATCATCATTTACGACTTTGATTCCACGAGCTGCGATAACTACCGAAGGCTTACCCTCTCCTGCGATTACTCCCTCAACAACTTGTCGGGCAAGTTTGTCTGTCAGATCACCAGAGTTAACAAGTGCAACAATTTCTGCAACATCTTGTGGAGTAATTGCTAAATCTGTAATCGCAACATCTTTGTCATTTGCAATTCGTGATATCTCTCCCAGCCACCAACTGCGCGCCTTCGTTGGCTCAGCGCCTAGCAAAACAGTTTCTTCAACGATATCTAGAACATCGGCATTAATCATCGCCGCCATTTCTTTTTCAGGTACTGCCCATGCTTCTTGCAAACGCTTACGGCGAATAGATGGACGCTCTGGCAATCCTGCACGCAATGTTTCGATCCAAGCAGCATCTGGTTCAACTGGTACTAAATCTGGTTCAGGGAAGTAGCGATAATCCTCTGCTTGTTCTTTTGATCGCCCAGATCGAGTCAAGCCCGTGTCTTCTTGAAAATGTCGTGTCTCTTGAACTACTCGCCCCCCAGCATTTAATAGCTCTGCGTGACGAATCATTTCTCCGCGAACCGCGCGCTCAACAGAACGCAGCGAGTTCACATTCTTTGTTTCACTTCTAGTTCCTAATTTTTCAGCTCCGATTAAACGCAGTGAGACGTTTGCATCACAACGCAAAGAACCCTGTTCCATCTTTACATCGCTAACACCAAGTGAGCGCAAAATATCTCGAAGCTCGGCGACATATGCTTTTGCTACCTCCGGTGCGTACTTTCCTGTACCTGGAACAATCTTTGTCACGATTTCAACTAAAGGAATTCCAGCGCGGTTGTAATCAAGGAGAGAATACTCAGCGCCATGGATGCGGCCAGTTGCACCACCCACGTGGAGGGACTTACCTGTGTCCTCTTCCATGTGTACACGCTCTACCTCTATACGAAAATTCTTTAGTCCTTCATCTGTTTCGATCTCGACATCAACATAACCATTGACACAGATTGGCTCGTCATATTGTGAAATTTGAAAGTTCTTTGGCATATCTGGATAGAAATAGTTCTTGCGAGCAAAACGTGAAAATGGAGCAATTGAACAGTTAAGTGCAAGGCCGATTTTGATAGTTGATTCAATTGCTTTTTCATTGACAACAGGCAGAGCACCTGGCAAGGCAAGACAGACTGGACATGTCTGTGTGTTTGGTTCTGCTCCAAAAACCGTTGCGCAGCCACAAAACATCTTTGATTGTGTATTTAATTCAACGTGAACTTCAAGACCTAATACAGGCTCGTACTTTGCAACTACATCATCATAGGTAAGGCTCATTTACTGGCCTCCAATGTTGGTGCACGATCCAAAAGTGGTGTGCCCCATTTTGAAAGCAACGCAGCTTCAAGTGATGCACCAACTGAGTACATGCGTTCATCTTTCATAACAGGAGACATAATCTGAAATCCAACAGGTAATCCATCTTCATCTGCTAACCCAGCAGGCAAGGACATGCCACCAATTCCTGCCATATTTACTGGAATAGTTGCGATGTCATTTAAGTACATAGCTAAAGGATCATTTGCCTTTTCACCGATTTTAAATGCTGTTGTAGGACATGTTGGTGAAACAAGAACATCTGCTTTTGTAAATGCTTTAGTAAAGTCCTGTGTGATTAATGTACGAACTTTTTGAGCACTTCCGTAATATGCATCGTAATAACCAGATGAGAGAGCATATGTGCCAAGGATAATTCTTCGCTTTACTTCTTTACCAAAGCCAACTTCGCGAGTCAGATTCATGACCGCTTCAGCTGAGGCCCCATCGACATCGCCTACACGTAAGCCATATCGCATTGCATCAAATCGAGCGAGATTAGAAGATGCTTCAGAAGGTGCAATTAAATAATAGGCAGCAAGGGCATATTCAAAGTTTGGCGCAGATACTTCTACTATTTCGGCCCCAGCTTTTGCCAGTAGTTCCAACGCTTCATCAAATCGAGCACGCACTCCAGGTTGATAGCCATCACCATTTAACTCTTTAACAACTCCAATTTTCATTCCCTTTACATTGCCATCTTTTGCGGCTTGAACTACTTGTGGAACAGGAGCGTTAATTGAAGTTGCATCCTTAGGGTCATAGCCGGCAATAGCCTCGTGCAACAACGCAGTATCTAAAACAGTACGTGCACATGGTCCGGCTTGATCTAATGATGATGAAAATGCAACTAGTCCGTACCGAGAGACTCCACCGTATGTTGGTTTAACTCCAACTGTTCCAGTAACTGCTGCAGGTTGGCGAATAGAACCACCAGTATCGGTTCCTATCGCAAGTGGTGCTTCAAAAGAGGCAAGTGCTGCAGATGAACCGCCACCAGAGCCGCCAGGAATTCTAGAGAGATCCCAGGGATTATGAGTTGGTCCGTATGCAGAGTTTTCAGTTGATGAGCCCATAGCAAACTCATCCATATTTGTTTTACCTAAAATAACAATGTCATTCTTTTTTAAATTTGCCACCACTGTTGAGTCATAGGGAGGAAGCCAACCTTCGAGAATCTTTGAACCACATGTTGTTGGCTTATCTTTTTGTGCCAAAACATCCTTGAGCGCTAGTGGAACACCAGCTAGTGGAGACAACTTCTCTCCCTTGGCTCTTTTAGCATCTACTGATGCGGCTTGCTCAAGTGCACCCTTTCCATCCACAAATAAAAATGCATGCACTTTATCCTCGACGGAATTAATTCGATCTAAGTGTGCTTGTGTCAACTCAACAGATGTTGTTTCACCGTTTGCAAGCTTTGCTGCCATCTGTGCTGCCGTACTACGAATCACTCTTCACCTAAAATCTGAGGGACTCGAAAACGTTGTTCCTCTTGTGCAGGGGCGCTAGATAGAGCTTGCTCCGGTGAAAGACTTGGAACTACAACATCAGGGCGAAAAACATTACGAAGTGAAAGTGGATGAGATGTTGGTGCCACTTCGGCAGAGGCAACTTCCTGAACTCTTGCCACCGCATCTAAAATTACTGTGAATTCCTTAGACAAACTCACTAACTCTTCTTCACTCATTTCAATGCGAGCAAGTCCTGCTAATTTTGCTACTTCATCGCGGGACAGGCTGCTCATAGTTACGGAGTCTAATTTATTTCGAGATTAACTGCGAATCTGACCATTTCCAGTAACAATCCAAGTGGTGGTGGTCATTGCTTCTAGGCCCATTGGACCTCTGGCATGAAGTTTCTGATTAGAGATCCCGATCTCTGCGCCAAAGCCCATTTGTTCGCCATCTGTAAATCTAGTAGAAGTATTTACCATTACCGCAGCACAATCACTCAAAGCTATAAAGCGCTTTGCTACTTCTTTGTTCTCGGTGATGATCGCCTCTGTGTGTTGAGTTCCATATTTTGCAATGTGCTCACTTGCACCATCTACTGAATCAACAACAGCTACATTAATTTCTAAATCTCCGTACTCGGTGCTCCAATTTTGCTCAGTTGCTACATTGACTTTAATGCCCGCACTCTGTGCAATCTTTTGAACTTCGCTATCAACGTGCATAACAACACCGGCTTCGTGCAAGGCCTTGAGTGCAATTGGAGTAAAACTCTGTGCAATCTTTGAATGAATCAAAAGAGTTTCTGCAGCATTACAGACACTTGGCCTTTGAACTTTAGAGTTAATAATGATCGGTACCGCTTTTTCTAGATCTGCGAACTCATCAACATACACATGGCAAACCCCAGCACCAGTTTCAATAGTAGGAACGGTTGATTCATCAACAACCATGCGAATCAAAGCTGCGCTGCCACGTGGAATTACTAAGTCTACTTTGCCGCGAGCGTTGAGTAATGCCTTGACGGTATCTCGATCATCTGATGGGACTAACTGAATGACATCTTGGGAAATCTTTGTAGTTGCTAGCGCATCTCGCATAATACGTACTAAAACTTCATTGCTATGGGCCGCACTTGATGAGCCGCGTAATAGTGCGGCGTTTCCTGACATTAAGAGAATTACTGCGGCATCTACGGTCACATTTGGTCTTGCTTCATAGACCATTCCAATTACTCCAAATGGAACAGTTATCTGTTCTAACTCAATTCCATTTGGCAACGTCGATTTACGTAAAGTGATTCCAAGCGGATCTGGAAGTTGGCTTACTTGCCGCGCTCCCCCAGCAATTCCCTTGATGCGCTCAGACGTTAACAAAAGTCGATCCAGTAACGATGAATTTAATCCGGATGCTCGTCCCGCTTCCATATCTTTTTCATTAGCCGCAAGGATCTCTGCACTTCGTGACTCAATAGCATGGGCAATAGCCTCTAGTACAGCTTTGCGTTCTGCCCCAGTAGATAGATTTAGTGTTCGCCCAGCAAAACGTGCTTTATCAGCTAATGAGTTAACTAATTCTTGAGAGTTCATTTAGATCAACACCAGGTCGTCTCTATGTACTAGCTCGCGCTCATACTCTGGGCCTAATGATGCAGCTAACTCCTTTGTTGATCGACCCAACATTTGTGGAAGATCGATTGAATCAAATGCAACTAATCCGCGCGCAATAACAACTCCATCTGGTCCTACTAATTCAATTGCATCACCAGAGATGAATTCCCCAATCACTTCTGTCACACCAGCTGGCAGAAGTGAGACGCCTCTCTCTAATATTGCAGTTACCGCACCTGCATCTAAAACTAACTTGCCATTTGGTTTAGTTGCATGTGCCAACCAGAGCAGACGAGATGTAGTTTTACTTTCCTGTGCATGGAAATATGTTCCAAACTCTTGGCCTGCTAATGACTGGTTTGAATTTTCTAAAGAGGTGAGCAACATTGGTATGCCTGCAGATGTTGCAATTCTGGCGGCCTCAACTTTAGTAACCATACCGCCGCTACCAACACCAGAACTTCCTGCTCCCCCAAGAACGACATTGTCGATATCAGAAATACTCTTAACCTCACGGATCTGCTGTGCACCAGATTGACCGGGAGGTGCGTCATACAGTGCATCAATATCTGAGACAAGAACTAATAAATCTGCGCCAATTAGTAATGCAACGAGTGCAGCTAAACGATCATTATCGCCAAATCTGATCTCTCCGGTTCCTACTGAGTCATTCTCATTAATGACAGGAACCACACCAAGTTGCAGTAATCGATACAAAGTTCGTTGCGCATTTTGATAATGAGATCTACGTACAACATCCTGAGTTGTCAGAAGTACTTGAGAGGCAGTTATTTTGTGACGATTAAAACTCTGTGTGTACTGAGCAACTAATAAGCCTTGACCAACTGATGCAGCAGCTTGTTGAGTTGCTAAATCTTTTGGACGAGTTGATAGACCAAGTGGTGCTAAACCAGCAGCAATTGCACCGGAAGAAACAACAACCACTTCTGACCCGCGTGCTTTACACGCAGCAACTACGTCGACAAGTTTATCTACTGCTTGTGGATCAAGTGATGAACCAGCTTTACCCGTTAGGGATGAAGAGCCAATCTTGATGACGATTCGCTTTGCAGCATTGATCTGCTCTCGGCTCACTTGTCATCTCCATCCTCTTTGATCTGCGCCATTTCTTCATTAATAATCGGTTCTTCTTTAACTATTGGTGCTGAAAGTCTAGGTGTGCGTGGGTCCTCAACGTTGTATTCCCACTGTTTGGCGATTTCATCTTCGCTTAATTCGTCTACAGGTTTTTCTGTCATCGCCCAGGTTGATTCAAGGCGTGAATCTTCACCGCGGCGGAATAGATGGCCAGCAAGTTGCTCTGCTCCTGCCTCGATCGTTGGCTCCCAATCAAAAATAACTTCTGTTGCTCCATCACCGATTCGAACTTCGCTTCCGGCTACTGCGCCTTTTTTAAACAGATCCTTTTCAACACCTAATTGGGCCAATCGATCTGCAAGGTAGCCAATAGCTTCTGCATTCTTAAAGTTTGTCTGACGCACCCAACGCTCAACCTTTTGTCCACGAATAGTAAATGATCCATCTGCATTTGCTTTAACAACAAAGCCTGAATCATCTACTGGAACTGGTCGTAAAATTATTCGTGTTCTCTCTTCTAATCCAGCCAGCGCGCGGTTCTTTTGTACCAATCGTCCCATTGCATAGTTAAGGTTTTGTAAACCTTCACGAGATGCTGCAGATACTTGATAGACCTCGTAACCCATCGCCTTAAGCTCTGATTCCACCATCTCTGCCATCGCTTTTCCGTCCGGCAAATCTATTTTGTTCAACGCAACAATTCGAACGCGATCTTCTAAGCCACCATAGAGTGCGAGTTCATTTTCAATTGCTTGAAGATCTGCAACTGGATTGCGATCTGTCTCAAGAGTGCCACAATCTAAAACATGAACCAAAGCAACGCAACGTTCTACGTGACGCAAAAACTCAAGTCCTAAGCCTTTACCAAGAGAAGCACCTGGAATTAATCCAGGTACATCTGCAACTGTAAATCTCGTCTCTCCTGCCTGAACAACGCCAAGGTTGGGGACAAGAGTTGTAAATGGATAATCAGCAATTTTTGGACGAGCAGCAGAGATTGCAGCAATCAAAGAGGATTTGCCGGCACTTGGAAAACCAACGAGTGCAATATCTGCAACCGATTTTAATTCAAGAGTTAATGTTCTTTCTTGGCCTGGTTCACCGAGGAGAGCAAAACCTGGAGCACGTCTTTTTGATGAAGATAATCCAAGGTTTCCTAATCCACCAAAGCCACCTTGTGCTGCAAGAAATGTTGTGCCGTTACCAACTAGGTCGGCGATCTGCTCACCATTGTGATCATAAACAACAGTTCCATTTGGAACACCTAAAATTAAATCTTCTCCTTGATGACCATCTTTTCGATCACCATATCCTTGATGACCTGAGGTTGCTTTGCGATGTGGTGAGTGATGAAAATCAAGAAGGGTCGTGACACTTGAATCAACAATTAATATGACGTCGCCGCCACGACCACCATTTCCCCCATCTGGTCCACCAAGTGGCTTAAATTTTTCACGCTTAACAGAGACGCAACCATCTCCACCTTTACCTGCGATTGCATAGAGAGTTACACGATCGACAAATGTTGTCATCTGTTAACTCCCTACTTTCATTAAAATCGATCTCTAAAT
>CAIUSQ010000202.1 GCA_903901905.1 uncultured Actinomycetes bacterium | reverse complement strand
GTTTCAACCGTGCTGGCGCTCCTTCACTTGTGACGGCAGTAGTTATCGGAATGTGCGTCGGCTTCCTGCCCTTTAATTATTACCCTGCAAAGATCTTTATGGGAGATTCAGGTGCCATGCTCCTTGGGCTCTTGCTATCTGCCGCCGCAATTACATTAACGGGGCAGATTGATATCAATGCAATTTCAGGTCAGGATTCCCGTTCCACATTAGTTCCTTTGCTCTTGCCGTTTACGATTCTTGCCATCCCTTTCATTGATTTGCTAATGGCAATAACCCGAAGACTTCGAGCGGGGCGCTCACCATTTGCCGCTGACCGTGAGCATCTGCACCATCGTTTACTTGATATGGGCTGCACGCAGCGCGAAGCAGTTATCATTCTTTATCTTTGGACCGCAATGTTTGCTCTTCCAACAGTTGTGGCAGGTTTTGAGCCACTGTGGGTTGCATTACTTTTAGCACTTGCAACTGGCGGCATCTCTCTTTATTTGATCCAAAAAACCCGCATGAATAGGCGCATGGAGAGGGTTGAAGTATCCTCTTATCTCTAGTTGAGATTGATATGAGCGATAGGAGATCGGATGCCACGAAATAACGAGCGAGCACTCTGGTCTATTTTGGCCTACTTAGTAACTGGCCTTGTTGTATGGGGCCTCATTGGACTTGGTATTGACCACTGGGTTGGCAAGCACCATTACTTTTTCATTATTGGTTGCGTCTTAGGCTTGGGGTCATCTATCTATTTAGCTTGGCTTCGATTTGGGCGTGAATAAGCATGAGCAATACGGTTGAAGCAAAGTTAGGTAAAGCTGCGCTTATCCCATCTATTGCAATCGGCCTTATAGGGTTAGTTTTTTCAACTCTAGCGAAAGGCAAACCAGGTTTTTATGGTGCTTTGCTGGCTCAAGCAGTCGTGGTTATCTTCTTTGCCGTTCACCTATTAGTCTCAAAGTACTCAAAGACCATGGATCCAATTGCTGTGATGGTTTTTGCAATGCTTTCCTTTTTCATCAAAGTTGTAATCCTCGGGGTTGTTTTCTTAGTCGTCTTGGCAAATGTTGGCACCGAAACACTTAATCGCACTTGCTTTGGCATCGTTGCGATTGCTGTCATTGTGGCCTGGTTAACAGGTGAAGTGCGAGCCTTCTTTTCTATTCGCATGCAGATGCCACTTCCGAAAAACTCTCAAGAGTAATTTGTAACTATGGCTACAACTGACGATGGAGCTTTCTGGACGATAATTGCTTATCTCATCGCTGGATTAGGTTTTTGGGGCGGCATGGGCTTTTTAGCGGACCACTTTTTGAAGACTAATTTCCTTACTGTCCTTGGAATGTTTTTAGGGATGGCTACCGGCCTCTATTTGATCTGGATCCGCTTCATCAAAGAGTCGCCTAAGTAAAATTCCTCACTCAGGGCCCCAGCCCCGATCGGCTTGCCTTGCCTGCCAGATTGCCCTTAGGGTAAGGCGTTCCTGAAGCCCCCTCTTCGGACAACTGTTTTTGTCGTTCATCAGGTCAGAGGAGTTAAAACTTGTCGCTCGCCTTGCATATGGCACAGCCGGGTTTCGTGCCCCCTGATAGCAACGATTTTATATTTAAACCAATCTTCGGTAGCTCAATTTTTATGACAAAACCTGCCTTGATGATCTTTTTCTCAGTAATTTTAATTGTCGTATTTTTTACGATATCTGCACGTAAGGCGGCAGTCGTACCTTCACGTCTGCAATTTGCTGGTGAATCTGTCTATGGGTTCGTGAGGACAACAATTGGCCAGGATGTCATTGGGCCAGAGTTTGAGCGGTTTACACCCTTCCTCTTTGCAATATTTACTTTTGTCTTAACTAACAACCTCTTCGGTGTAATTCCATTCATGCAATTTCCAACAATGTCGCGCATTGGTTTTCCAGTATCAATCACAATCTTTGTTTATCTTGTCTATCACTATGTTGCGATTAAGAAAAAAGGCCTAGGCAGATATCTCAAAGAGATGTGTTTCATGCCAGGTGTTCCGAAGCCAATTTATATAATTTTGGCTCCAGTTGAATTCCTTACATACTTTGCAGTCCGCCCTCTCACACTTGCGATGCGTTTATTTGGAAATATGTTCGCGGGTCACTTGCTCCTTTTACTATTTACTCTGGGCGGGGAGTACATGCTCAAGAGCGCTCTGTTTGTAAAATTTTTCAGTGTT
>CAIUSQ010000201.1 GCA_903901905.1 uncultured Actinomycetes bacterium | reverse complement strand
CTCTCCCAATCCAGGGCAACCAAGCCGTCCGCTCCAACAGGCAGTTGACTTGCAAGCTCCGATAGCAAAGTATGAATATCTATCCGTCGCTCTTTCGCAAGCGTTTCATATTCCTTTGGCACAAATGAATTTGCAAACCAACCGAAAATATCACCAACCCCGCTTTGACCCGCTTCGTAGCCCCACCGATTTGGAATGATTCCACCGTCTACAACACCGCACATACCTTGTACTTCAGATAAAGATTCGGAAACCATGATGTGACAGGTTGACGTGCCCATAATTGCAACCATCTGACCTGGATTGACGGCATTAGCCGCTGCTGCTGTGACGTGAGCATCAATGTTTCCTACTGCCACCGCAATTCCCTCGGGTAATCCAGTCCATCCGGCTGCTTCTTTGGTTAGCGATCCAGCTCTTTCACCTAATTGGCCTATCGGCTGCTCTACTTTATCTCTTACAAAGTATTTAAAGTCTGGGTTTAGCTCAGCTAAGAATTCAGGACTTGGGTAAAGCCCATCTTGATATATGCCTTTATATCCTGCAGAGCAAATATTCTTCACATAATTGCCCGTAAGTTGCCAAGTTATCCAATCTGCGGCCTCAATCCAAAAATCCATGGCAGAAAAAACCTCTGGCGCTTCTTCAAGAAGTTGAAGGGCTTTTGCAAATTCCCACTCAGACGAAATTTTTCCTCCATACCTTTTAATCCAATTTTCATGACGGCTATGTGCTAAATCATTTATACGATCAGCATGTGGTTGAGCCGAATGGTGTTTCCAAAGCTTTACGTAAGAGTGTGGAACATTCTTAAACTCTTCGAGTTGGCATAGCGGTGTTCCATCGTATTTAACCGGCAGGACAGTACAAGCGGTAAAATCAGTTGAAATTCCAATTACATCATCAGGTTTAATCCCTGACTCTTTGAGGATGTCTGGCACTGTGTTTCTCAAAACTGCAACGTAATCGGAAGGCACCTGCAGTGCCCAATCTGGTGGTAATTTTAAATTTTCATTTGGCAGTGAATTCTCAAGAACACCGTGCGGATATAGAAATTCCGAAGTTGCAACTTCAAAACCATCGGAAACGCGCACCAAGACTGCTCTGCCTGAGAGAGTGCCAAAGTCAACGCCAACCGTATATTTCTCTTCCACTTCCACCTTCATTTCTGGGACTATTGCAATGTTTCTGTAATTCGCCTACAAATCCCTCCCTTTGATTTGGCGATTGGAAGCCCTTGCAATATAGATAATTGTTATCGTTAACATTGTCCCAGTTAATCACTGAAAACCGAACTAATCAAGTTTTTTGGCAAGTTAGCCCTAATTTGCTGGAAATTTCTGATTTTGGCTGAAAAATCTTATTCCCTAGAGGGGCCTTAACCGCAAAACACCGGTACTCGCTTGGCTGGTTGAAATAACGTAAGAAACCCTCCTTCACGAGTAAAAGTTCAAGGCCTCATGGATACATTTTGCGTCTTTGCCGACTTTTCGGTGGAGGACACCACGCATTGGCGGATAACCTTCATTCATGAACCTGACCCTTGCTG
>CAIUSQ010000200.1 GCA_903901905.1 uncultured Actinomycetes bacterium | reverse complement strand
ATCTAAGCGCGATGCAACAATTTCATCGCCAGGTCCCCAGTCTTGGGCCAGAGTGCGCGCGATGTCGAAAGTTATCTGAGTCATACTTCGGCCAAAGAAGATTCCTTCTGGCGTAGAACCTAAAAGATCCGCCATTGCACTTCTGGCATTGTCAACAGCTGCTTCAGCATTTCGCTCAGCCTGGGTAATCGTTTCTTGGTTGGCAAGGGGACCAGTCATGGTCTTACAGATTGCTTGACCTACTGAAAGTGGAGTTTGGGTTCCACCGGGGCCATCAAAGTGGGCAACACCAGATTCAAGAGAAGGGAAAGCGGAACGAACGCGCGCAACATCAAAAGTCATGCGCCTATCTTACGGGAGCGAGACTGGTGATCTTTAGGGTTTTGGTAACTCTTCCGGATCTACTCTCCCGATGTCGCCCTTACTTTCAAGAAGTGCGATGTGACGAGAAAGCAATGTGATGCGACGATCCATGTCGCCAAACTTTAAATACGTGCTAACTGAAAAGAACAACAAACCGATTGCAACCAGATAGATGACCAAGTCTGCGCCACGACCAATTCCAAAAGTGTTCGCAATCGAAGTTAGGATACCTGGGAAAATCACAGCCAAAATGATTAGAACCGTTAGACCCAAAAACGCAATGCGGCGGAAGGCGCGAGCCTCAGTTGATGAGCGATGGTGCAGGGCAAACCACAACAACACAAAGATGATGGCCATTAAGAACAGCTGAGCAATACGCATGGTTACCTCAATATCAAGTCAAAAAGAATGTTAACGGAATTCCAAAGACTTTGTCCCTTGGCTTTGGAGTAATCGGTGTAAACAATGTGAACCGGGCGTTCACAATAACGAAAGTTACCTTTACTAATTTGATTAACAATTTCGGTGGCATGTGCCATGCCATTGTGCGAGAGGTTAATCCAACTTGCAACACTGCGATTAAAAGCACGCAATCCATTGTGGGCATCAGTTAACTTCAATCCAGTAAGAGCGTTGGTATAACTAACTGCAAGTTTTAGTACCACGCGCTTTGCGGTAGTTAACTCGGTTCGCTCATCCAAGAATCGAGAACCAAACACCACGTCGAATTCCTGAGCCCTAAGGGTTCGCACCATTTCCAGGGCATCAAGTGGGGAGTGCTGGCCATCTCCATCAAATGTGACGAAATATTTGATCTCTGGGTTCTCTAGACCCGCTTCAATTCCAGTTTGGAGCGCCGCTCCTTGCCCAAAATTCATTGGGTGCCAAACTACGTGGGCTCCGGACTTTGCGGCAATTTCCCCAGAACCATCAGGGCTGCCGTCATCAACGCAATAGATGTTTGGAAAATACTGTGCCAGCTCATCAATTACTGATGCGATAACCGGAGCCTCAGAGAACACTGGAACCACAACAACGGTGTCGTTGTTTTCTAGCAATATCTCGGGATTTCCAGGATTGGGCACTACTCCAGTCTAGGAACACGCGTCACTCTATTCACAAGAGCACGCGCGAGCCGTGTGTGTTTGCTCACAGCGCCCAGTTTTAAGGGAATTTAGGGGTTTTTAAGTTAGTTTTTTCGCCATTTGGGGTGCATCCTAAGTTAATCCCGTAAAGCCTTAGATCAGGTTTTCAACCAAGGAGTTCTCGTGAGCAGTTCAGCTATTCCAGGTTTCGCAGATGCGCCAACAAAGAATAAGCGCCTTCTTGCTTGGGTT
>CAIUSQ010000199.1 GCA_903901905.1 uncultured Actinomycetes bacterium | reverse complement strand
AAGTATCATGAACTCCTTACCCTCTTCAACCTTTGGTCTATCGGGAAAACCAAAATTCAGGCGTCCGAGTATTCCAAACTAAGTTTGGAGGTCGTTGAATGGTATTACGTCGTTTTCGAGTTAGTCGCGGTTAAGGGGATTTGAATAAGTACCGCGATACTTGAATGCCCTATGTCAAAAAGCGTAGTCTGTTTATGCCGAATCATACGGGGCGGGCATAGTTTAAACAAAGGATTGTTCTTCCTAGCGAGCTTGTAAGTAAGCCAGAAGGAACAGCCTTAGAATACGCCGTGTCTTCGATGCGTCCGTTGGCAGGAAGGGCTCGAATCCCGCCCCCTCCGCGACTTTAAGGCCTATTTACAAATTCTAAGAGGGTAATCGGTCCTGAATCGTTAACAGCATAGGCAGGATTAGCAGAGTTAGGCAATATCTTGTCCGCAAACTGACCGCAAGCGACATAGAGGTTTTGCGCTACACTTTTTGAAACTCAAGCTTGCCAGCTAGCTAATCACATCCAAGCTTTTGATATGGAAATAAAGTTCATCGATTTGTTTGCCGGCATCGGTGGCTTTCACCGGGCTATGAGTTCTTTCGGTGGAAAAAAAGGCGAGTGTGTCCTGGCCTGCGAAATGGATCCACATTGCCGCAAGGTATACGCGGCTAACTTTGGGTCACCTAAGTACTTTCCTGTAAATATTCGCGAATTAACACGCGATAAAATTTCAGACGAGAATACGGAGGTGGAGTTGTCCGAGATTAAGAAAAGGGTTCCCGCACATCATGTCTTGTGTGCCGGGTTCCCATGCCAGCCATTTTCAAAGTCAGGCAAACAGCATGGAATCAAAGACAGTACAAGAGGGACTCTATTCTTTGATATTATGCAGATAGTGAGAGCTCGATCCCCAAAGTATCTCTTTCTCGAGAATGTCAGAAATCTAGCTGGCCCAAGACATAAGAAGACTCTCGAAATAATCATAAAGTCTATCCGCGATGAAGGATACTCAGTTCTGGATAGCCCAATCATTCTTTCTCCACATCTTCTTTCTACCGAGCAGGGGGGTAGTCCCCAGATTCGCGAGCGTGTATTTATCCTGGCAATTAAAGGCCTAGGCAAAGAGGGTGCACTCAGGAAAATCGAGGAATCCGTTAAGCAAATTAGATCAAATCGCGCAGGGTGGAATCCTGATGATTGGCGAATAGCCGATATTTTGGATTCCGATGCCGAAGTTCCTAACGTTTCTAAATATAGAGTTTCAAAAGCCGAGGGGGCTTGGCTGGACGCGTGGGATGATTTCGTTAAAGTCATTCCTTGCGACAAGTTGCCCGGATTCCCAATCTGGGCGGGAGAGTTTCCGGGTTATTTAAAGAGTGCGCCTGACATCAGTGATCCTCACATGCCGGGTTGGAAGGCAGACTTCCTTTTGAAGAACTACATTTTCTTCAAAGAAAACAAAGATGTTATAATTTCCTGGTGGGAAAGGCACGGGGTCCATAGTTTCCCAGCATCACGTCAAAAGTTCGAGTGGCAGGCGCGCAGTTATCACAAGACGCGCAAAGGACGCACTATTCGTGACTTGGTTATACAGATGCGGCCAAGCGGGATAAGAGTTAAGCCCCCGACCTATCTACCTGCGCTTGTCGCTATAACCCAAACTTCAATTGTTGGTCCTGATGTGGCAAAGGGACGAATCAAGGGGTATCGAAGTCTGACGCCTTCCGAGGCGGCCCTGCTGCAGAGCATGCCCGGGGACTGTTTCTCACTTCCTGGAGGAGTGGTTCCGGATTCTGTGGCCTATAAGCAGCTTGGAAATGCTGTAAACGTGGGCGTGATCAGGTTTCTAGCAGAGCAGTTCATTCGCTAGTCGAATCAATCCTGCTTAATCATCGCCAATAGTTTTCGCATCTCGGCTGTTGGTATGATTGCCGGAACCAGTACTTTTTTATATTTCGGTTCAGAATGGCCCTTCTCAATGAAGTCGTAAACGTGAAGTTGAATCGTAAGCTTACGCTTATCTGATAGCTGCTTGTCGCCTAAGTAATTGCTGCTCGAACTCTGGAAAGGATTCCATGAGCTCCGCACTACTTGATCTTCTTTTGTCGCGTAACTTCGACGGAAATCTTCACCGGTCCTAGAGTTTTGACCGTTTGGCCGCATTATCATAACTTTGCACAGATCACCTAATTTATTTTCATCCTTTAGCACCTTGAGAAGAATTAGCGCGCTATTCCATTCATGGCTATCCTCGGGGTCATTCCAGCTTAGTTCGGATTGGAGTTGGTCGAGTACTTGTGAGAGCGGAAGTTCAGCGGATAAGTGCTTATAGCTGTCTTGCGACTTAGCGGTACAACTATCATCCAATTTAAAGTCACCGATGGATTTTAGTTTATCAATTAATGCAAGGTGAGTGGCGTTTTGTGAAGGATCAACAAGGAAAGGGCAGTGGGGGTGTATCTCGGAAGGTAGGTCGAACTGCAATGTCTCGAGCGACTGGATGTTTTTTCGCGTCAGTTTCATGCCGGGGTGAAGAAGACATTCACGTT
>CAIUSQ010000198.1 GCA_903901905.1 uncultured Actinomycetes bacterium | reverse complement strand
TGAATACAGTGATCACGATCAGCTGGGTTATTTAATGGACCCTTTTTATCGATGATGCGGATACAGGCTTCATGTGTGCGAATAGTTACTTTTTTAATATCTGCGGCCGTCTTTCCAGCAGCTTGCATTTTTGCACTTAATGTCATTGCCGCTTCTACCGCTGTTTGTGAGTGGAACTCGGCAGGGAAAGAGATCTTAAAGAGAATGTTTTCCATGACGTATGTGTCATAAGGGCGTTGAACTTTAAACTTTTGTCCCTTAAATGAAACATCATAAAAGCCCCATACCTTTGCAGATAGAACAGATGGGTAGCCCATTTCGCCAGTCTTTGCGATTAGTGCCAAGCGAACTGCTCTAGATGTTGCATCTCCTGCTGCCCAAGACTTACGCGATCCCGCGTTAGGAAAGTGTCGGTAGGTGCGAAGTGATTGTCCATCAACCCATGCGAGTGAAACAGCTGCCAAGATTTGATCACGAGTTAAACCCATCATCTGTGCAACGACTGCAGTTGATGCAACCTTTACCAAAATAACGTGGTCTAAACCAACTTTATTAAATGAGTTTTCAAGTGCGATACATCCCTGAATTTCGTGAGCTTTGACCATTGCAGTGAGTACATCTTTAATGGTGAATTTCTTATCGGTTGTACGAGATAACCAATCTGCTGTTGCAAGGATTCCGCCCAAATTATCTGAAGGGTGGCCCCACTCTGCAGCTAACCACGTGTCATTAAAATCTAACCAACGAACCATCGAACCAATGTTGAATGCTGCCTGAATTGGATCTAAAACATAGTTTGTCCCAGGAACTTTTACACCATTAGGTACTGAGATTCCCTCAACTGTTGGTCCAAGAAGTTTTTTGCAAGCATCGTATTCCAACGCTTCAAATCCACAACCGAGTGTGTCTAAGAAACAGTTCCATGCGGTCTCATAAGCCACTGGTGATTTGACCTGGTAGTTCTCTACATAATCAACAATGTCGATGATCTCTTGGTCATATGGCTGATTGGATTTAGTTATATGGCTTGACATGTACCTATCGTTTCTCTATCGGTGTGAATGGATGATTATCCGAACCTGTGTAGTGATCACTGAATCGCATAATAATTTTGACAATTCTTACTTGTTACCAAGCATCTTGTCGATTGCCTGCTCATATGAGTGGTAATTAATCCGCTCATATAACTCTTCACGGGTCTGCATTGTGTCGACAACATTTGCCTGTGTTCCATCACGGCGAATAGCTTCATAAACGTTTTCAGCGGCCTTGTTCATGGCGCGGAATGCCGAGAGTGGATACAAAATCATTGAGACCCCATTGGCCTTTAGCTCATCGCGACCAAATAATGGTGAGAGTCCAAACTCTGTGATGTTTGCCAAGATGGGCTTTGAAACTACAGAGCTAACCTTCTTATAATCTTCTAGAGTGCGAATTGCTTCTGGGAAAATTAGATCCGCTCCTGCTTCAACGTATGCATGGATACGGTCAAGGGTTGCATCTAGACCTTCCATTGCAAGTGCATCTGTGCGGGCCATAATCTGAAAATTATCATCTGTTCGGGCATCGACTGCTGCTTTAATGCGATCGACCATTTCGCCCTTAGAAACAACCTCTTTATTAGGGCGGTGTCCGCAACGCTTTGCTCCCACTTGATCTTCCATGTGCATCGCAGCTGCGCCAGCTTTGATTAAATCTTTAACTGTCCGTCCAATATTAAAAGCAGAAGATCCAAAACCAGTATCTGCATCAACTAAAAGCGGTGTATCGCAGATATTTGTTATGCGACGAACATCGGTCAGTACGTCATCTAACGTGGTGATTCCTAAATCAGGAAGTCCCATCGATCCTGCTGCCACCCCGCCACCAGAGAGATAGATAGCGCGAAAGCCCGCTCTTTTTGCCAAGAGGGCGTGGTTTGCATTGATCGTTCCGATAATCTGTAAAGGAGATTCTTCAGCTAATGCCTTCTTAAATGCGGCGCCTGCGCTGTGTAATCCCACGCGAGCAGTCTACATCCCATTGCCGTACGAGCAAAACTACCTTGCATAAATGGCAACGCCTAGAATACGCACATGCTCGGTGGAATTAATAACAGCCTATTTTTACAATCCTTCGGAGGATTCGTAGCTCTTGGTGTTCTCATTGTTGTTCTTAAGTGGGGATTCTCATCTAATGGAAAATTCTTAGTCACACCGATTAAAGCAGGTAAGAAAAATGATTATGGGCTGCTTACGCCACTTCCAACACCTTCAAGCTATATTGAAGCGCAAATGAAGTTACAAAAATTAGTTGACTTGAATGTAAAGGCAACATTGACACAAACACTTGATGGCCCGCAGTTAATGGTTTTTGAAAAAGATTACAAGATTGCAATTGCAATACTAAATAGTTAACCCCAGCCACACAAATTAGTGACTGGGGCTATTTGAAACTATTTGAATTTAGTTTGCTTTGCCTGCAGCTGTTGCCGCTGTAATTTCACGCAACTTTCCTGTCTCTACTTCATAAACATATCCGTAAATTGGAATGTTTTTAGGAACTAGTGGGTGACGACGAATTCGTTGAACATCATCTACTACTGCTTTTTCTTGATCTGCAATTGTTAGCCAATCAATGTAAGCACCCTCATCTGATCCTGGGCCTTTGCCTACATCGTAGAATCCAGAATCACCAAGGGCAGCTGTCTCTAAACTCTTTGAGAGCAGTCCACGCATAATCTCGTCAGTAAAGAACTCCATCCCACAGTTACTGTGGTGAATGACAAACCATTCCTTAGTTCCAAGTAATTTATAAGAGATAACAAGGGAGCGAATTGCATCATCTGATGCACGTGCACCTGCGTTTCGAATAACGTGTGCATCACCTTCGCTCAACCCAGCATATTTTGCAGGGTCAAGGCGTGCATCCATGCACGTTAAAATCGCAAAGCCTCTTGCAGGTGGAAGAGCGAGTGAAACTTTTGCTCCAAAACCTTCAACATACTTCTTGTTTGCATCTAAAACTTCATTTAAAACTGACATTGAATTTTCTCCGTTTTCGGATCAAACAAGAGTCATTCTCTTGTTATGTGGAGAAAATTAGCAGGATGAAATCTAAAAGAGAACTCAAGAAAACCTAGCAGATGCAAATGATTAGCAAGTGATTTTATTTTAGAAGTTCTGCGAGCAACACTTCGACTCTGTTCTTAATCTCATCTCGAATTACTCGTACAGATTCAATTCCCTGGCCTGCTGGATCATCTAGTACCCAGTCTTCATATCGCTTTCCGGGATAGAAGGGACAGACATCTCCGCAGCCCATAGTCACAACAGCATCAGATTCTTGAACGGCTTCGGTCGTTAGAATCTTTGGAACATGGTTTGCAATATCGATTCCTAATTCGGCCATTGCTTCCACAGCTATCGGATTAATGGAGTCTTTTGGTGCACTACCTGCAGACAAGACTTCTACTCGGCCTTGTCCAAGTTCGCGCATAAACCCTGCAGCCATCTGTGAACGCCCAGCATTGTGCACGCAAACAAAAAGGACTGATGGTTTTTGACTCATCGCGCTAACACCTTAAAGATTCCTAGACCTAGTAAAGCTCCAATAATTTGAGCTGCTATAAATTGAAGAACACTGCTGGGTGCAATTCCCGCAAATGAGTCAGAAAAGATTCGGCCAACAGTTACTGCAGGATTTGCAAATGATGTTGAGCTGGTAAAGAAGTAGGCACTACCTATCCATGATGCGACCATTACAGGAATTAGCGCTGTTTTCTCTTGAGATACAAGAAGATTAATAACAAGAATAAGTCCGGCTGTAGCAATTACTTCTCCCAGATAGAGGTTGCTGCCTGATCTGATTTTCGTAGAGGTTTCAACGAGGGCTAAATTGAACATGGCATTTGCAAGGATGGCACCTGTGATTGCACCTGCTGTTTGAACAATCGAGAATTTAACAAATATAGAGAAACTGACATTTTTTTGAATCAGATTAACAAGCGTTACGACCGGATTAAAGTGCGCTCCGCTAATTGGCATCAATAGTTGGATCAGGACCATCAAACCAAAGACCGTTGAAACTGTATTGATTAGTAATTGAATACCAATATCTTGCGAAAGGTTGGTTGCCATTATTCCGGAGCCAACAACAATGCATACTAAAAGGCAGGTACCGAGGAATTCAAAAACTAATTTATTCACTGCCATCCCCCTCTATAGGTACTTCTTATTGTGGCCACCGTCAGTGGCTTTCTTGATGGCTTTAGCGTACGGGCCTACCCCAATGATCTTTACGAGTGTTGGGCACCAAGGAAATGAACAGTTGGTAAACAAGAACAAAACCCCACCAGCCTTGTTGACCGATGGGGTTTTATCTTAATTCTTTTTAGGAGACTCCCAAGATATCTACTGAGAAGATCAAAGTCTCTGTCTCGAGTGGATGGCCTGGCATGAATGAGTATCCGAGTGATGGTGGAATAACTAGAAGTCGACGACCACCAACTTTTGCACCAGGGAGACCCTGTGTCCAACCTGCAATAACTCCAGACAATGAGATTGACAATGGCTGTCCACTTGTCCAAGATGATTCAAGAACTTCACCGGTTGACCACGACATCAGTGTGTAATGAGCGGTCAAAGTTGATGTTGCAAGAACTTCTGCGCCTGTACCTTCAATGATGTCTACTGATTGCAACGTTGTTGGGGCAGGACCCGGTACATGGGTAATTGTTGGGGCTTCTCCTGCATTGTTAGTTACAGATGGTAAGCCTGCACTTGATACTGTTCCGGACACGGTGTCATCTCCTCCTAGTGATGTAAATGATGCAAATGCAATTGCTGCTACTGCAATGATTGCAAATATTTTAATTAACGTTTTCTTTGGCATGGCTCTCCTG
>CAIUSQ010000197.1 GCA_903901905.1 uncultured Actinomycetes bacterium | reverse complement strand
TGCAGCTTACGCAGAATTATTGTGGGGGAATGGATTCGGCCTTAGAGATTTTCTGTACTTTAAAGCTGACGACCTCATTGGAGGTGCAGTAGTCATATCTCAAGAAGTCATTACGGGTTCATTAGGAGGTGCCGGTGAATTTGGTCATTTAATTTTGGATCCCCAGGGTCCTGTCTGTAAGTGTGGGCAGCGCGGTTGCCTTGATACATATGCCAGCCTTCACGCATTGACTAGCAGTGCCTCACTTACATTTGGACACGAAGTTGATCTCCCACTTTTTAAACAGCTCGTCGATAATGGTGATTCTGTAGCACTAAGAATTCTTCATGACGCAGCCGAAAAGCTAGGCCAAGCAGCGGCAGTTTTGAGCAGAGTTCTTAATCCAGAGCAGATTATCTTTAGCGGAGAGTTGATCGATTTGTACCCAGATGTACTGCCCCTTATCGTGAAAAAATTCAAATCACACATGCTTCCGATTAACTCCCACGTGAAACTTGTCAGAGGTAGTTTGGGGGACCAAGCTTCAGCATTGGGTGGTGTTGCGTTGATATTGGGACAAAGCTCTTAACAAAATCCATAGGCGCAGTGGCCATGGATGAATGGACGGTTTTCCGACTTAGCGGGGATGCACTTAAGAAATTTAGTTCCCGCTCGGATTAGCATTAATTTTGTGTCTAAACTGTCTATGCATACGCGTCGAAATAAGAGAGGATTAATCTATGAATCTTCTGGCGATAGGTGCACATATTGGTGATGCTGAACTTATGGCTGGCCCCCTATTGGTTGAAGCAATCTCAAAGGGGGATAACGCAACAATCTTATCTCTTACCCCCGGAGAATTGGGTAATCCAAATATCTCAGCAACCAAATATCGCACACAAAAAATTAGTGAAAATAGAACATTTTGTGATGCTATCAATGCGAAATCAATTATCTTTGATGACCTAAGAGACGGATTTCTTTTGCCAACGGAAGAAACTGCCTTGAGAATTGCCAGATTAATTCGGGAAGAACGCCCAGAAGAAGTATTTACCCATTGGTCGGGGAGTTTTCATCCCGACCACAGGAATGCCCATCTGCTCGTGAAACATGCTGTTTTCTTAGCGAGTCTGCCATTGGAAGATGAAAACCATCCCCCATTTTTGTCAAAATTGATGTTTTCTGAAAACTGGGAAGATATGGCAGGCTTCGAAGCATCGGAGTTTAGGTCAATTTCTGATTCCTCATACGATTGCTGGAGACAAGCAATCGAAAGCCACGAGTTTGCACATGGACAAACAAGTGGCTTTCGATATATCGATTACTACTCCGCGCTTATGACAACACGTGGGTGTCTCTCAAACACTTTTCGTGCTGTTGGCCTGATGAGAGATCCATCAACTCCTTTATAGTAGAAATTGTCTTTTTGGGATTTTACTTCGCGCCTAAACTCACCCCTACTGCGGCGTGTAGATACTTTGCATGCTCTAGGAATACCTCGTCGTTAGATGATACTGATGCTCCTGGGACTGTCGGCGAAACAAAAGTTGGGACTTCCATTCCCATTTCACCCAGTGCTTTGGCAATTCGAGTAATTAGCTCTTGGACAATTACGGTAGCAACAATTGTTGAACTTCCACCAACAGGTCTACTCCAACTTTCAACGTTATAAACCGCATCCTCTACCGGGACCCCAGTATCAATCACTTGGTCTACCACTGTTGAAAGTTTGAGTCCGCGGGAATGTTTAGATGCAGCATCTGCATTCTTCATAGAAGTGATTCCGATTGTGAAACAACCTTTCTTTTTCGCGTACTCTGCTGCTTCAATTGCAGCAATATTGGTTCCGCCATGGGAGAGAGCGATAAGAATGTCTCCGCTATTTATTGGCTCATTTTGGAGCACCTGAAAAATATAATTCTCGGTACGCTCTAGCCAAAGAAGCTCACGCACGCCACCGGGTCCCAACACGTTATGCCACATCAAGCGCGGATCGAATATCGGATGAATGCCTACAAATGATCCATAGCGTGGATATGCATCCATCGTAGGAATTACAGAATGCCCACTTCCAAAAAGGTGAATAAGTCCCCCATTCTTACGAGCTTTGGCACATTTCAAGGCAAGCTCATCGAGTAGTGGGCCTTGCTCGTTTTCGATTGCGGATATAAATCCAACAATATGTTGAATGAAGGATTTCTCTGTCATTTTATTCCTTTCGGTAGGTTTTAGTTATTGGTGTTGAAGTAATTACGGGAAGTGACTGATGCACCAACGGCACCAGCGTCTGACCCGAGAATTGCAACTTTGATTGGAGTGTTTCGTACCGATGGAGATGCCGTGCTATTGAAACCATCTTGTACGCCATTCCTAAGTAGTGACCAAGAATTAACAAGTCCGCCACTTACGACAACAATTTGTGGGTCAAAAATTGAAGCTAACGAACCCAAACCCTTCCCGATACGACTTGCAAAATCTGTTAGTACACCACCCGCTTGTGATTCTGGCGATTCATTAGCTTGTTCAATTAACTCCGAAACGCTAAGCCCTAAATCGCGAGATGCATTCAGTAATGAGTTTCCAGATGCCCACCTCTCCCAAGGTCCGTGTTCTGGATTTGGAAATACGCGAACAGGCGCAAGGAGCCACCCAAATGATCCTGCCGTACCGTTGTGACCCAAGTAAATCTTCCCATCAATCATTACTCCGCCGCCAATGCCAGTTCCTAGCGTCACAAGAACAACATTTCGGCAGCCTTTTGCTGCTCCAAAATTAACTTCACCAACTAGGGCAGCCTGAGCATCATTAATCAATGTTGTCGGTAAGTGTGTTAGTTTCTCCAAATCAATCATCAAGGGGGATTGATTTAAGAATGGTAACTTTGGAATCCAGATTGGTTTTTCAGGATCAGTTCTTCCAGGTAGTCCCAACCCTACGCTACTCAATTCACCGGTAGATTTTCCAGATTCAATGATTCTTCTTAGAGTGCTTAAAAGAACATCATATGTATTAGGTGTTTTTTCGATGTTTACCTGACCAATATTCAATCCGTCACTAATAATAGATCGAATATGAGTTCCACCAATGTCAATTCCAATTGTACGTAAACTGGAGCTCTCTGGCTGAAGTGGCATTTTCATTTTATGCCACTCGTTGCAAAACTACTTACAATCTGGCGGCGCATTGAAATGAATAGAATAGCTACAGGAATAGCAGCAATGAGTGAAACAGCAAATATCTCTCCATATGCCGTCGCATTATTACCCCGAAATTGCTGTAATCCCAACGGAATTGTCATTGAAGACTCACTTTGAACTACCACAAGTGGCCAAAGGTAATTATTCCAACTCGATAAAAAAGCTAGAGCTCCAAGAGCTGCTAGCGGAGATTTCGCCATCGGGACAATTACTTGTCGAAAAACTCTAATTGGAGAACATCCATCAATAAGAGCCGCCTCAATAAGTTCATTTGGAATTGAAAACATGAATTGCCGCATCATGAAAATTCCAAAGGCACTCACTGCTCCAGGAATTATCAAACCTTTTTGAGAATCTAACCAACCAAAATACTTTACTTCGATAAAGAGAGGTATCAAAATCGCTTGGAATGGCATGAGCATCGCCATAATCACAAAGGCGAAGAGAAAGTTCTTCCCTTTGAAATGAAATTTTGCAAACCCGAATCCGGCCATCGCACTAGTGATAACGATAGAAGTTGTGACAATAAGGGCTACAACTAGACTTGTTTTAAAGTAAACTAAAAATGGAGCCGTAGCTAACCCATTCCTAATATTTTCCAAAGAAAAGCGGCTTGGAGCATCAAATATCCCAGTGGAGAAGATTTCACCTGTTGGAGTAAAAACTGCCTTGAGTGCCCAAAGGATAGGAATTAGCACCATTAAGGTGATAAGAGCTAACAATACCAAGTTAAAATAGCGAGCAAAAGTTTTCATTGTGGCATCTCAAATCTCTCGGTCTTTGCTAAAGACACGAAACTGCAATCCAGCTACTACTAATGCCGCAAGTAAGAGTGTAACTGCAATCGCTGAAGCCTTTCCTATATCTGTATACATAAAAGCAGTTTGATAAATTAATTGAGATAGCGTTCTTGTTGAATCTCCAGGGCCGCCGCCTGTCAAAAGGTAAGGTTGGATGAAAAGAGTTAACGCATCTGATGTTCCAACCATCAATAAAAACAATAATATTGGTTTCATTAAAGGGATTGTGATCCATCGAATTTTAGCGAAGTATCCAGCACCATCCAGGCTGGCTGCGTCAAAGAGTTCTGCTGGTAAATCTCGCACGCCTGCGAGAGCAATAATTGTGTAATACCCTAAATTTGTCCAAAGCATCATCAAAACTAGCGACGGTAGTGCCCAGCTAGAACTAGTAACCCAATTTACATTAATTCCAAAAAAGGAGTTTAAAATTCCATCTCCTTTAAACATGGCTTCCCAGATAAATACGGCAACAATGCTCGGAAATACCAAAGGAAACAATAGAACTGTTGACACGTAGTTCGTTTTTTTACCTTCGTTTATCATAATAGCCAAGATGAATGCAATCAATGCGCCAGGAATTGCCATCTCTAGAGACAGCTTTCCTGTTACACGAACTGCACTCCAAAATTGTGGATTGGCAAATATTTCTTGATAATTCGTAAAGCCACT
>CAIUSQ010000196.1 GCA_903901905.1 uncultured Actinomycetes bacterium | reverse complement strand
GAATTCCTTGTAGGCGTAACTTAGGTGCCACCCCCTCTCACAGGCGAGAATCGCTGCGGGGTGATGGGGATAAAGCTGTGGGTAAGTGGGTGGATAAGCGTGTTTTCCTGTGCACAAAGCGGTGGATGAAATGTGGGTAAGTGGTGAGAGGTAACCCCTACTCTGAAAAAGCGCAGGTCAGAGGCGAATTTTGTTGCAGTGCATTGTGTATAAAAGTATTTTTGTAAATCTTAAATCGTGAGATTAAGTAACTACGGCTTCGGGGTTTGTAGTTCCCAACTGCTGCAACATTGGGATTGATACTCACCTTGGTAAGTATAAATATAAAGAGGGAAGATCCGTCCAAGTTTGTCTTGTGGAATAGTCACTTGAATTGTTACGTTTCCAGAAGCATCTTTTGGAGTCTTAGTCTGTTCTGCGCCAAGCAATAAATCCTTAATCTCAATGAAGGCTCCTTGCGCGATGTCGGCAACTTTAAGTACCACCTTGTAGACATTTCCAGCCCACTCATTTGAAACAAATTGTGGCGCAACTAAATTTGGTTTTGCTCCACATCTATTGTTGCATCCTGGACTAATTGCACGTGGTTTAGAGACTGGTGCTTTAGTCGCTAACTCTCCCCCTACATTTTCTACTTTTACTACATCTCCAAATGATCCAGACTCAAGAACAGTTATCTTCCATCCATTTGTAGTTACTGATTCATTAACTTTTAATGGGGTGTCTCTTTCCCACTCTCTATCTGTGCTTCTTGCTGGTGGGACTAACTTATAAGCTGAATTTGGATGAGTGATTCTGGTGTCAATTGTGTAAACAAGAGTTCCACTGGATTGCAAGCCTAGGTGGTTATCAAAACCCAACCTACGTCGCGACTCGATAGCAATCCCAGTGTTTTCAGTTAATGGAATTACAACACCTTTAACACCATTGGTTTTCATCGCAACTGGGCGAACCCAGTGGATAGATTCATCTTTACTTGTTATGCAATGAGTTTGATCATCATTTAAGATTCCAAGCATAAATCGATGCCAGAAAGTAAGTTCGGGAGACATCGGTGCAGCCATTACATCAAAGATTCCCATGCCGTCTGATTTTTGATTAGACACATCAGCAACATTTCTAGTGTCAGAAAGGCCTAATGCGTGCCCAAATTCATGCACATAAGTTAACTCGGTTATGTCATCACCACCACGACCTAGGACGTTAGCGACTTTTCCCTCTTGTGTTACATATTCCTCGCCAGGACTCAATGGCCAGACCATAAAGGTTCCCATTTTACTCATTGGGGTGGATGGTGGGCTGATGACGATAGCTGCTGAGACATTTGTGAAATCAATATACGTGTCTACCTGTTTGAACACTTCACCTAGAAACTTGTCGTATTTTACTGGATCCCATGTCTTATTAAAGAAATATCCACCTACGTCATAGTCGGTTAAAGGATTTGGCATTCGAATGTATTTCTGTGGGATTTGCCACTGCATATTTATCTTTTTGGTTGCCGCACTTGAATAGAAATCTGTAATCGCCTTTTTCATCACCGTAAAATCTGCCTCCGGTGATGCTGATGCAACCACATCTGAAAAATCCACTGGAATTATCTGAATCCGTGGGCTGTTAAGAAGATTCACTCGCCCACTTGGAATTGAAAATCCAGTCGACACACCTGCGTTCCATGGCGCGCCTTCGACAATTTTACATGTTGCTAAATTTGCAAATGCTGCCGGGTTAGAGACTTGTGTTTTTGGTATAGCTGAAACTTCATCCGCGGCTAGGTATTCCCAAGTGATAGCCCTAATCGGTGTGACATTTGGTATTTGCACCACAGGTTCTTCTGGTTTTTGAGTTGCCGTTGGTGTGGGCGATGGAGCAGCAATTGGAGTTGTTTTAGTTACTACTGCAACTCCTTTATTCCAAACAAGTTTCTTTCCGCTTTTTATGCAGGTGTATTTCTTACCCGCAAGGGTTGATGTAGAACCGGCTTTAGAACAAGTTGCACCTGCTTTTGGTGCAGCTAATGCACTGGTAGGAATGAGTAGCCCGAAAGCTAGTACCAATGCAATTAGCGGCTTCTTCATGGAACTAGTTTGTGGCCTAAGCTCCATAAATACAACGATTTAGGCTTTTATACGCTCATTTGTTGGATCAAACAAAGGCTCTGCACAAATAACACCCGTGCGCCAATTGCCAAAGAACTCAACGTCCACACTTGTTCCAACGCCTGTGTGCTCTATCGGCAGATAGGCATAAGCAATAGCTTTTTTGATTGTGTAGCCCTGGCCGCCAGATTTAATG
>CAIUSQ010000195.1 GCA_903901905.1 uncultured Actinomycetes bacterium | reverse complement strand
TTAAATATATTAAAAATTAAATCTTGCCATTTTCTTCAAACTTTGCAATCTGAGCAATTCTTCTTACATGCCGCTCATCGTTGGTAAAGGGCGTTGCAAGGAATGTGTCTACTAGCTGTAAACAAAAAGCCTCATCATGCATTCTTCCGCCGAGTGAGATTACATTTGCATTGTTATGTTCTCTAGCTAATTTTGCAGTTTCAATCGACCAAACTAAAGCTGCCCTTACACCTTTAACTTTATTAGCTGCCATCTGCTCACCATTTCCAGAGCCACCTAGAACTATTCCAAATGAGGCAGGATCTTTTGCAGTTGCTATTGCGGTGGGAATACAAAAAACTGGGTAATCATCTAATGCGTCATATTGATGTGGTCCATGATCAGTCACATCATGGCCATTGTTTTCAAGGTGTTGGATGATCTTGGCTTTGAACTCAAGGCCGGCATGATCACTACCAATATGAATCTTCATGATCGGTAGTTTGGCAGAAAACAAAACCGCCCGGCTTACTTTTAGTAAACCAGGCGGTTGTGTCTCGGAAGAGCAGGAAATTATTTTGCTTTATGACCTCAATGAGGTGCCAGCGGCAGCTGGTTGACTCTTTGGACCACGTGGTGGGCGAGAGCTATTAACCATCTCAGTTACCCGAGTAGTTAGATTCGCCTTCATTTTGGTTGCTTGATCTGCGGTTATTTTTCCGGCAGTTTGAGCATCGTTAATTTCTTTGGTTTTAAATGCAACTAGGGCAGCAATTAATGCATCCTTTTTTGCACCTGCAATAGTGGCAAGTGAATCTCCTGCCCTCATGCGAGTCTTAAGCGCCTCTTCAGTAATTCCAAGAGTTGAGGTAATAACTGCTAATTCTGCAGCACGGTTTTTATCTAATACAACTTTGCCGGCAGTTTTTGCATCGGCTAGTGCTTTAGTAATTGCATCTGCTTGTGACTGAGTAATTGTTCCCTTTGCTACTAAGCCAGAGAGCGTTGAACCCAATCTTTCCTTACCTTTACCATTATCAGCTGATGCAACAGAAGTTGCTGATATCGAAAGTGCAATTGCAGTGGTTGCAATTACTGCTACGAATTTCTTCTTCATCTAGTCCTCGTTTCTTCAAGTACCAACTGCACCTGATGTGAGTAGATAACTCCTTACTGCTGAGTCTTCTATCCATAACACCTGTGGGGCGGGTGGGAGTATTGCTCTGCCTTAAGTGTAGAGAGCAGCCTTCGTGCGCAAGCTGTTTTTTCCTTAAGAAAGGCTGTGAATCCTCTTGACTACGCGGCGTAGTTTTTTAGAGAATCTTTCTTAACGCTGCGCCAGCAGGGTGCAGCCTTTAGATACCCCCACATTAAGGGGGGGGAGATGGGCGAAGGAAATGGCAATCTACAATTTACAAGCCAAAGTTATGAAAACAGCATTGCTAACAATGCTTATAACAGCAATAGCAACATCAGAAACATATGCTGCAGGCCGTACTGCAAAATCAATTGCAAACACTTTATTAAGTGGTGCAGGTGTGCCGGCAAAATCACTTGGCATCGATGGTGATTTTTATATCGATACTAAGTCAATGAACATGTATGGTCCTAAGAAAAACAATAGTTGGCCGCTGCCAGTATCAATGCGCGGACCACAAGGACCAACTGGCGCTGCCGGTAGTGATGGAAAAAATGGAACTTCAGGTGCAGTAAGTGCCGGCACTGCTGGAGCAGCCGGACCACAAGGACCAGCAGGACCTGCCGGACCAAAAGGTGAAACTGGTGCAACTGGACCAGCCGGACCAGCTGGTTCTAATACTGGAACTGCAGGACCCGCTGGACCAAAAGGTGACACCGGTGCAACTGGTGCGCAAGGTCCTAAGGGAGATACAGGTACGGTTCCATCAATTCAGTCTGTGAATTTAACTCAATGGACAATGTCAACCGCTACACCAGGTGGTGGTTCAGAATCCAGTGGATTTGGATCACTTTTAGCTGGAAAGAAATATTTCTTTTCAATAGTCGTAAGCGGAAAGTTACCTACGAATGTTTCAACTTTTAGAACTGTTCCAGAATTAAAATGTTCAGACAACTCCGCATCGTTGAATTACGACTTTGCTTACGGTTTTGCTCCATCTTCAGATGCAGTTGAAGACTATAATCGGATATCTTTATTTATTACTGGAACAGTGGCTGTAACAAATAACAGCAGTTTTTCAGTATTTATAAAGGATGTTTTGGGTTCTGGACGATCAGTTACCCTGAACGGTAAAGCATTTATTCAAGAAGTCGGATCAATAAACTAAAAAATGGAGCGGGTGACCGGGATTGAACCGGCACAGCTAGCTTGGAAGGCTAGAACTCTACCATTGAGCTACACCCGCAAAATTGTTGCGTGATCTGCTACTGC
>CAIUSQ010000194.1 GCA_903901905.1 uncultured Actinomycetes bacterium | reverse complement strand
TCTCGTGCTGGGGATTAACCCTCATTTCATGGACAACCCTTTTCCATGAAACAGTTCATTCTGAAGTATAGAATTTCTCCTCCTTCCTGAAATAAACCCTGCCTGAAGTGCCTACAGAGAAACACAGTCCATATAGTATTCATCAGATTACCGCCAGGGTTACTCTCACAAAGTTGACCCCACTGTTATCAATTCGTTACAGAGGAAAGAGAGATGGGGGCGAAGATCACTTATGTTTAAGGTTTTCTTTAGATTCAAGCCAACTTCTCTATGTGTGAACTAATGGCAAAGGTAATTGACGTTCAAACTTTTGATGTTCGTTTCCCGACGTCAAAAGGGCTTGATGGCTCAGATGCGATGAACCAAGATCCTGATTATTCCGCGGCATATCTACGAATCATCACAGATCAATTTGGGCTCCATGGTGACTCGCTGGTATTCACAATCGGGCGCGGCAATGATGTCCAGATCGCCGCGATCAAAATGCTGACGCAGAATCTTAAAGGACAAACAGTTGATCACTTATTTGCACACATAGGAAAAGTTGCCCGTGAACTTAGCGGAGATAGTCAGATTCGCTGGTTGGGCCCTGACTATGGTGTCTTTCATATGGCAGCGGGCGCAATCCTAAATGCGCTGTGGGATCTTTTCGCTAAAGCTCAAGGCGTTCCTTTGTGGAAGTTGCTCTCAGATCTGACCCCCGAGCAGATCGTCGATGCGATTGATTTTAGATACATCACTGATGCGCTGACCCGAGAAGAAGCCCTCGAAATTCTTCATCGCATGAATTCTCAGAAGGCGGCTAATGAGGAAATTCTCCTAGCCAAAGGTGTTCCTGCTTACACAACATCGCCCGGGTGGCTTGGATATATCGATGAGAAGATGCTGGAACTTACCAAAAAAGCGATGGCCGACGGCTTTGAGTTGATCAAATACAAGTGTGGAAAGTCAATCGCAGATGATCAACGTCGACTTCATAAGATCCGTGAGCTGGTTGGACCAACTTTTAAAATTGCAATTGATGCCAATCAGGTATGGGATGTAGATGTCGCAATCAACTGGATAAATTCGCTCAAAGAGTACGAATTACATTGGGTTGAAGAGCCAACGAGCCCTAGTGACATCTTGGGCCAAGCCAAAATCGCGGCTGCGGTTACCCCAACCAAAATTGCTTCGGGCGAAATGGCAAGTTCTCGAATCATCTTCAAACAATTACTGCAATCAAATGCCTTATCGGTCATGCAGATTGATGCCACCCGTGTTGCTGGCATCAATGAAAATCTTGCCAACATACTGATGGCCGCCAAGTTTGGAGTTCCTGTTTGTCCGCATGCAGGAGGTGTTGGGCTCTGTGAAATGGTTCAACATTTAGCAATGTGGGATGCCGTAGCTGTCTCGGGACACCACGATTCACGCGTTGTTGAGTTCGTAGACCATCTCCATCAACACTTCCTAGAACCAGTGTTGATCAAGGATGGGTTTTACAGAGCGCCACAAGGTGCTGGATCAGGTGCTCAAATGCATCAAGCAAGTATCGACGAGTACACATTTCCAAGTGGTAGTTACTGGAAGAACGGGGACGTTTCATGAAGAATGAATTCAGCGGATTGACAGCGTTGGTCACTGGAGCAGGTTCAGGAATTGGCCTTGCGGTTGCTCAATATTTTTTTGATAGTGGTGCAAAGGTTTATGGCCTTGATCTTGTAGAAGGATCAATGACCCCATTTGCCCACTTCATTAAGTGCGATATCGGTGACTCAAAAAGTGTTAGCAAGGCATTTACCGAGCT
>CAIUSQ010000193.1 GCA_903901905.1 uncultured Actinomycetes bacterium | reverse complement strand
CGCAAGAAGGCAGCAGCTAAGAAGGCAGCTCCAAAGCGTCGCAAGAAGGCAGCAGCTAAGAAGGCAGCTCCAAAGCGTCGTCGCAAGAAGGCAGCAGCTAAGAAGGCAGCTCCAAAGCGTCGCAAGAAGGCTGCTAAGAAAGCAGCTCCAAAGCGTCGCAAGAAGGCAGCAGCTAAGAAGGCAGCTCCAAAGCGCCGCAAGAAGAAGGCAGCAGCAACAGCTGCAGCTCCAAAGAAGCGCCGCCGCAAGAAGGCAGCAGCTAAGTAAGCATCGCTTATTAAAAAACCCGCCACTTTATGTGGCGGGTTTTTTTAATTCCTTTTATTTCTTTTTAATTCACAGCTGCAATCTTTATTCGTTTTCAACTTCTTTCCGAAGATGTATCTCTATACGTTCAAAAATCTGGGCAATTACTTGCTGATCTGCTTTCGTTAAGTGGTCTACAAATCGCGCCCGGACGCTTTGGACGTGATCCGGGGCTGCAGCGACAATAGCCTTCCAACCCTTTGGGGTCATAACAGCAAAGTAACCTCTCTTATCAACTGGACATGGTTCGCGCTTTAGCCATCCAGCTTTCTCCATCACCTTCATGCGATGAGAAAGTCGTGATCGTGAAAGCAGGGCAATTTTTGCTAACTCACTCATACGCATTTGACGATCTGGTGCATCGCTCAATAGGGCCAAAATTTCGTAATCTGGAAGCGTTAGATCGTGCTCTTTAAGATCTGCATCTAGGGCTGCCAACAGCTGTCGACTTGCGATGATGTAGGTGCGCCAAGCAACCATTTCGCTGGGGGTTAACCACTTTGGTGCGGTAGCGTTTTCACGTGGCATTGGCGTATTCTATGCGAAATGTTGAAGCTTCAACTATTTTATTAAGGGGTTTATCTCGTGAGTTTAGAAAAGGCAGGATTAGATCTAAGCCACCAGGACCAAGGGATTCGTCCGCAAGATGATATGTACCGACACTTCAATGGAACGTGGTTAAAAAATGCGGTCATACCCCCCGATCGTGCAACAGATGGTGCATTTACTTCCCTTCGCATTGAAGCTGAGGCACGAGTCAGAGAGATTATTGAAGCCGCATCTGGAAGTGATGAGGCCAAAAAGCTTGGCGACATCTACGCATCGTTTATGGATGCCGAATCTGTCCAGGCCAAAGCAGCAAAGCCAATTGAGCACGATTTATCAGCCGTAGATACGATCCAAAACCTCGAAGGCTTCATCACTGTCCTGGCCAAGTTGGAGGCGTTAGGGGTTTCTGGAATTTTTGGGACCTTCATTTACGCAGACATGAAAGATGCTTCAACAAATATTTTGTATATGCAACAGGGTGGAATCTCCCTGCCAGATGAGGCCTACTACCGAGAAGAGCAGTACCTAGAAATTCGCAAGGCATACGTTGCCCACGTGGCAAAGATGTTTGAGTTGGCGGCTGTTGCAAATGCAAAGGAATTAGCAGAAAAAGTTATGGCCTTAGAAACTAGTATCGCTAGCCATCACTGGGATCAAGTAAAAGATCGGGATGCAACTCTTACTTATAACAAGCTAACTCGCAGCCAGGTAAAAGCGCTCATGCCAGCATTTGATTGGGATTCTTATCTGCTACATGGTCAGATTCCATCGATCGTCTTGGATTCTGTAATCGTTCAACAACCATCATTTTTCGAAGGGCTCGATTCCATACTTAAAAACTTTGATGTGCAAAGTTGGAAGGCATGGCTAAAGTGGCAAATCATCAATGGAGCATCGCCTTATCTCTCATCAGAGTTTGTAGATGAGAACTTTGAATTTTATGGAAAGACTCTTAGCGGTACTCCGGAGCTTCGCGAGCGCTGGAAGCGTGCCGTCTCTTTAATTGAAGGCTCCCTCGGAGAGGCAGTCGGCAAGGTCTATGTTGAAAAGTATTTTCCTGCCGAGGCAAAAAAGCGGATGGAAGAGTTAGTAGCAAATTTGATTCAGGCCTATGAAGTTAGCATCAAAGAGTTGCCATGGATGGGTCCTGAAACAAAAGTTAAGGCGCTTGAAAAGCTGGGTAAATTCCGGACAAAGATTGGCTACCCCGACAAGTGGCGTGACTACAGTGATTTACAAACTACCCCCGATGACCTTTATGGCAACGTTGGTCGTATTGTTAAATTTCAGCGAGATTTTGAACTGGCAAAAATTGGAAAGCCGGTAGATCGCGAAGAGTGGCATATGGCGCCACAGACTGTTAATGCTTACTACAACCCTGTCATGAATGAGATTGTCTTTCCAGCAGCAATTTTGCAGCCGCCATTTTTTGGTTTAACCCATGATGATGCCGTTAACTACGGCGCAATCGGCGCGGTAATCGGCCACGAGATCGGCCACGGCTTTGACGACCAAGGTTCAAAATATGATGGGGACGGCGCCCTTACTGATTGGTGGAACGATGCCGACCGATCAGCATTTGAAGAACGCACTAGGGAATTGATCTCTCAATACGATGTATTAACCCCCGAAGAAGCACCTGATGTAACTGTCAATGGCGCATTAACTATTGGTGAAAATATTGGCGACTTAGGTGGTCTTACCATTGGCTACAAGGCATACCAAATCTCACTTGCTGGTAAATCCTCCCCTGTCATTGATGGATTTACCGGTGAGCAACGCTTGTTTATGTCCTGGGCCCAAGTGTGGCGCACCAAGGTTCGCTCAGAAGAGATGCGCCGTCGGATCGCAACAGACCCGCACTCACCTGCAGAGTTTAGGTGCAATCAAATCTTGAAAAACTTTACGCCTTTCTATGACGCATTTAATCTTGGACCAAACGATGGTCTTTGGTTAGATGAAAATGCGCGAGTTGAGATTTGGTAAATTTTTGAGTTTTTCATTTGAAATCAAACACAGCGCAGCAAATTCTTTAGCACGTGTTGGCACAATTTCTACCCCCCATGGCCAGATCCAGACGCCGGCTTTCATTCCGGTAGGAACTAAAGCAACAGTTAAATCTGTTCTACCTGAGGCCATGGCAGATCTTGGCGCGCAAGCTTTATTGGCAAATGCATATCACCTCTACTTGCAGCCCGGCTCTGATGTTTTAGATGAAGCAGGTGGTCTAAGTGAGTTTATGAATTGGTCAGGGCCAACATTTACGGACTCTGGTGGCTTTCAAGTTTTATCACTTGGCGTTGGCTTTAAAAAAGTATTGGCTATGGATGCTCAAACTTTCAGACGAGATGATGTGATTGCAGGAAACAAAGAAAGATTGGCACACGTTGATGATGAGGGTGTAACTTTTAAATCTCATATCGATGGCTCTATGCATCGTTTTACACCAGAGATTTCAATGCAGGTTCAACACCAAATCGGTGCAGACATTATGTTTGCATTCGATGAGTGCACTACTTTGCATAACACGCGCCCCTATCAAGAGTTGGCAATGGATAGAACCTATGCCTGGGCTATTCGATGTCTTGATGAACATAAGCGGTTAACCGATGAACGAATTGCTAAGCCCTACCAAGCTTTGTTTGGAGTCATTCAAGGCGCCCAGTATGAAGATCTGCGAAGGAAGGCTGCCGGGGATCTTGGTGGGATGAACAGTGATGGTCAGAGCTTTGATGGTTTTGGTATCGGAGGGGCGCTAGATAAAGAGCAACTTGGAACGATCGTTGGCTGGGTCAATCAAAGCTTGCCGGAAGACAAACCTAAGCACCTGCTGGGAATTGGGGCACCTGAAGATTTATTTGTTGGTGTAGAAAATGGCTGCGACACATTTGACTGTGTTTTAGCGAGCCGAATTGCACGCACAAGTGCTGTTTACACAATGGAGGGGCGTTTTAATCTATCTAACAGCCGTTTTAAGCGGGATTTCACGCCCATAGATGATGAATGTGACTGTTACACCTGTACGCACTACACACGGGCTTATATGCACCATCTATTCCGCGGTAAAGAAATCCTCTCTGCAACCCTTGCAACGATTCATAATGAACGATTCATTGTTCGCCTTGTTGATCAGATGCGGCAGGCTTTGATTGATGGAAATTTTGCTGAGATGAAGTCTGATTTCCTCGGCCGATACAAACATCGCAGTGGCCAGGCTCGAGATTAAGAAGGCTTAGAAAGCTTAGGCAAGTGCACGTTGAATTTAATCGATATCTCGCGCACTAATACAACGACTACTCCGGCCGCCAATGCTGTTGCTGCTGTATCTACGCCCATGGCATCTAGTGCAAGATATACAAGCCCGCCCGACAGACAGGCAGTTCCAATAGTTTCTCGATGTAAAAGTACTGGTTCGGTTTGGCACATGATGTCTCGAAATAATCCACCGGCAACAGCGCCGGTTAAACTCAAGACGGCTGCGGCTGCAAATGGGGCATCCTTGGTTAAGGCAAACTGCGCACTAGAAACTGTTGCAACGGCCAAACCTAAAGTATCTAAAGACAAAGCAAAGCGGCCAACGTTTTGAGTCTTTCCTAATGCAATTGTGATGATGAAGGCCCCAACTACTGGAGCAAATAGCCACGGGGAAAGAACCCAAGGTGGTTGCTCACCCATAAAGAGATTACGGAAAGTTCCCCCAGAAAGAGATGCAACCGCTGCAATAAGAAGAATTCCACCAAAATCTAAGCCCTTGCTAGCAGCAACTCTTGCTCCAACTAATGCAAATGCAAAAGTTGAAATTAAGTCGAGTGCAAAAACTAGAACATCTAAATCCATGGGCTGATTCTAGTGGAGGAATTAAATCAAAAGTAGTTTTCTTGTCTGCTCTACTGAGCGGAATAAAATTACGCGAACTTTCCGGTGACTAGGAAGTAGACACGGCGTGAAACTGAAACTGCGTGATCTGCATAGCGCTCGTAATAACGGCCAAGCAGAGTTAAGTCCACTGCTGTCTCAACGCCATGCTTCCAATTTGGAGCAACTAGGGCAGAGATCAACTGGCGGTGCAGGTCATCGATCTCGTCATCATCTCTTTCAATCTCAAGTGCCATATCTGTATCGCGAGAGCCGATCACAAGGGCGGTTTTTTTGGCAATCTTTTCTGCGGCCTTGCCCAAAGAATCAAAGATTTGATGCAGCTCTGCGGGAATCGCTGACTGTGGGTGGCGAAGGCGAGTAATTTTTGCGACGTGATGGGCCATATCTCCCATGCGCTCAAGATCGGCGCTCATGCGCAGCGCTGTTGCGAGCGCACGTAAATCTGAGGCCACTGGCTGCTGGCGAGCGACGATATCGATTATTCGGGCATCTAAATCATGCTGGAAATCATCGATGCTCACATCTGAAGCAATAATCTCTTCGGCCAACTTTAAGTCACTAGTCAAGATTGATTGGGTAGCTTTTTGGATAGTGCCCGCGACCTTGTCGCATAGTTCAACAAGTGATTGCGAGACGCTATCTAGCTCGTCTTGGAAGACTGATCTAATAAGTGCCATGAGGTAAAGGTACGCGAAAGTGGTGAATAAATGCACTTCATAAGGTGAACAAAAGGCAAACTACTGAGCCACCCACTAAAGGGGCTATAAGATCGCTTTATGAGGCTTTTCCGCCAGGAATCACCGGTTTTAGAGCCCAATGCACTGCCTCCAGTTCTCCTTGAGGCCCTGGGTCAGTTGGATCAAAACGCCCTTGTACTTGCACCAGGTGAGGTCATTGTTTTTGCCTCAGAAAACATTGATCACATAGGAATTTTGCGAGATGGACTTATTCAAAGCCAAGAATTATTGGCAATTATTCGAGTGGTTCGAAGAACAAATATCAAACAAACAGGCACCATCGATGGTCCCCGTGGACCAATCGGTGAAGGTCGCCATGAGTTAACCGTTAACGTCATACCGTTGATCAGAGAGCAACTGGTCCTTGTTTTACTCTCTGATGAGAGTCAAGCTCAGAGAATTCAAGATGTGCGCCGAGATTTCGTGGCAAACGTTTCACATGAATTAAAAACTCCGATCGGTGCGCTTTTATTACTCAGTGAAGCAGTTCTTGGTGCAAAGGATGATCCAGCTGCTGTAGAAAAATTTGCAACCAGAATGCAGATTGAATCAAAGCGGTTGACGGATTTGGTACAAGAGATT
>CAIUSQ010000192.1 GCA_903901905.1 uncultured Actinomycetes bacterium | reverse complement strand
TCTCTTGACGATTTCATCCAGAGGAATAATTGTTCCTAGAACATTTGACTGATGAGTAATTGCAACTACTTTGGTTGATGCATTTATCAGTTCATTTAGATTGCCCTGGTCTAAGCGACCTTCTTCATCGATTGAGAACCATACTAATTCTGCACCAGTTCGTTTGGCTAACTGCTGCCATGGAATCAAATTCGCATGGTGCTCGAGTTCGGAAACTACTATTCGATCTCCGGGCTTCAGAGCAAAGCGTGAACCTAGTGCGCTGTTACCAAATGAGTATGCAATCGCATTAATGCTCTCAGTTGCACTTTTTGTGAAGATTACTTCATCTAATTCAGCGCTTAGAAAATCAGCTAGAACTTGTCTAGCACCTTCGTATGCGATGCTTGCCTCTTCTGCGAGCAGGTGCGCACCACGATGAACCGCAGCATTGTTCTGTTCATAGAAGTTTCGCTCAGCATCTAAAACCTGAAATGGCTTCTGGCTGGTCGCACCGCTATCCAAATAGACGAGGCGGTTTCCCCCGCGCATGACTTTGGAGAAGATTGGAAAATCTTTCCGAATCTCGGCTGGGGAAAACATCGGTTTCATTAATTATGCAGTTGTGTACTCTGCATAACCCTTCTCTTCCAATTTATCTGCTAATTCTGGGCCACCGGCTTCTACAATTTTTCCAGCTGAGAATACGTGAACAAAGTCTGGTCTGATGTAGCGCAAGATTCTTGTGTAGTGAGTAATCAACATGATTCCCAAATCACTGTTGCCCTTGACGCGATTTACGCCTTCAGAAACTATGCGAAGTGCGTCAACGTCTAAGCCGGAATCTGTTTCATCCAAGATTGCGAACTTAGGCTTTAATAGTTCTAATTGAAGGATCTCATGGCGCTTCTTCTCTCCACCCGAGAATCCTTCATTTACATTTCGCTCTGCGAAATTAACATCCATATTCAGAGCCTTCATGGCTTCTTTAACTTCGCCAACCCAAGTTCTTACCTTAGGCGCTTCACCGCGAATTGCGGTTGCAGCAGTGCGTAGAAAATTAGTAACTGAAACCCCTGGGACTTCTACTGGATATTGCATGGCAAGGAATAAACCAGCTTTAGCTCTCTCATCTACTGACATCGCTAAAACATCCTCGCCATCTAGAGTTACAGAACCACCTGTGATTGTGTATTTGGGATGACCAGCAATTGAATATGCCAGAGTTGATTTACCTGAACCATTTGGTCCCATAATTGCATGAGTTTCACCGGACTTGATTGTTAAATCCACGCCCTTAAGAATCTCTGTAAAGCCGGCCTCGGTTGCTACCGATACTTGTAAACCCTTGATATCTAGTGTGCTCATTTTCTCCCCTTAGCCTTCTGCAGATTTTCTGCTCGAAATAGTTATTTCATCGCCGATGCGATTTACTTCAAAAGTTTCAACTGGAATTGATGCAGGTGGAGTTGCAACTTCTCCGGTTCGTAAATCGAATTCCGCTCCATGAAGCCAACATTCGATCTTAAAACCAGTTACATCGCCTTCGGAAAGTGATGCTTCGGAATGTGAACAGGTATCTGCGATTGCAAATACTTCGTCACCGATTCTGGTCACACAAACTGCGGTTCCATCAAGATCAACTTTTACTGGCTTGCTATCGACAAGTGAATCAAAAGAAATATTCGCCATTACGCACCAACCTTCGCGAGTTCGGTATCGATACGATCCATCAAGCGATTCTCAATCTCTTCGTCTCTGATCTTTCCGACAATTTCAGCAAAGAAACCGCGGATAACAAGTCGTCTGGCGATTTCTGCTGGAATCCCACGAGATGAGAGATAGAAAAGTTGTTCATCATCAAAGCGACCGGTTGTGCTTGCATGTCCCGCACCAACAATCTCACCAGTTTCAATTTCCAAGTTCGGAACTGAATCAGCACGAGCTCCGTCTGAGAGAAGGAGGTTACGGTTCAATTCGTAAGTGTCAGTTCCTTCAGCATTCGCGCGAATATAAACATCGCCAATCCAAACTGTATGTGCCTTATCCCCCGCTAAAGCGCCTTTGTAATTAACACGGCTCTTTGCATTTGGAACATTGTGATCAACGTGCAAACGATGTTCTAAATGTTGACCATCGGTTGCAAAATACAAGCCTTGTAAATCCGCACTCGAACCAGGTCCGCTGTATTCAACCGTTGGCAAGAGTCTCACAAGTGAGCCGCCTACAGTTACAACTATTGAATTAAATGTTGCGTCCTTTGAAATAACCGCATGTTGGCGTCCTAAGTGAACCGTCTTTCCGCTCCACTCTTGCAGCGAGACGAAAGTCAAAGTAGCGCCTTGTGCCAGTTCGAATTCAATCTCATCGGACAGAATTGCCTCGCCGGTATTCTGCAAAATAATTGTTGCATGTGAATTAACACCACATGAAATAAGAGTTCTACTTGCTTGTGGCTTGCCGCTTAAATTGCTTCGCACCAATAACAATGGCTCACTTAATTGAACATTGTTGCTAACTTCAATATGAGATATCTCTTCGATGAATTCACGTCCACGAATCGTTGCTAAATCATCACTAGAAGAAATGGCAGGTCGATCCGTAGCAGTTTTTACAGTTAGCTTTACGCCTTCTTGTGGATTACTAATGGAAACACTGTTGACGCTATCTAGCGAAACAGCTGCATCCAATAATCCGCCAACACGAGCAAGTGGAGTGAAGCGCCAAGCTTCCTCCCTGCCAGTTGGCGCTAAATAATTTGTGGTTAAAGTGCTCATTAACCAACAGCACCTTCCATCTGCATTTCAATTAGA
>CAIUSQ010000191.1 GCA_903901905.1 uncultured Actinomycetes bacterium | reverse complement strand
CTGGTACATTCCCCGGCCTAAGAAATAAATCGTTGAGCCCCGGATAAGCGTGTTATCTACATCAAAAAAGGCAGCCCGTTTATCTGTGAGTGCCATGTCACTACCCTAGCGAATCATGGAGTTTATGGACGCTTTATGCTTAACCCATGAGTTCAACAGTGCACGTTCTCAGACATGGTGAAGTCCATAATCCTGAAAAAATTCTTTATGGCCGGCAACCTGGTTGGAAATTATCTGAGCGCGGACAAGAGATGGCTTCCACAATTGGAGAGTGGTCTAAAAATCTTGATTTAGGCGCGTTACATGTCTCACCTTTACAACGCGCACAAGAAACAGCAGCGCCAATAGCAAAGGCGCACAATATTAAAATTACAACGGATGAGAGATTAATCGAAGCTGCAAATATTTTTGAAGGTAAACCATTTGGCGTTGGCGACGGAGTACTAAGACACCCTGCTTCATGGAGACACCTTTGGAATCCATGGAAACCATCTTGGGGGGAACCATACGATCAACAGATCAATCGTATGTTGGCAGCAGTTTTTGCGGCGCGTGATGCAGCAAAAGGTAAAGATGCAATTTGTGTTTCTCATCAATTACCGATTTGGATTTTACGGAGTGCAATTGAAAACCGCAGACTTTTACATGACCCACGCAAACGCGAATGCACCTTGGCGTCTGTGACGAGTATTCATTTTGATGATGAGGGCTTCATTTCAGGACTCACCTACTCTGAACCCGCGAGACATCTTTTGCCAGAAAAAAACTAATGAAGAGATTTACCATTGCTCTATTTCTTGTCATTATATTGACGGGATGCGGCGGCGGCGGAACTTCAGTCTCTGAGGAAAGTTTTGTCTCTGGTGATGGTGCGATAACATTTATTAAATCAACTGACAGAGAAATATTTCCAACAATTTCAGGCATGACTTTGTCTGGAAAAAATTACACATACTCAAAAGATAAAGTTGCAGTCGTAAATGTCTGGGCATCGTGGTGTTCGCCTTGTCGGGCCGAAGCTCCAACACTTGTTGCGTTAGCAAATAAATACACTCAGGTTGAATTCATTGGGATATTAACGAGAGATAATCCTGCAAATGCTGAAGCATTTGAACGAAGATTTAAGATCCCATATCCAACCGTGATTGATGATTCAATTTTGTCTGGCTTTAGAGGCTCACTATCTGCAAATGCAATTCCAACAACTGTAATTCTCGATGAACAAGGGCGCGTAGCTGCACGAATCTCGGGTGTTGTGACCGTGGCTTCTTTGTCTCAACTAATTGAGAGAGTTAGTCAAGAATGAAGGAATTTTTAGTGGAGCAACTCTTTAGTGGAGCGATTATTGCCGCTATCCCTTTTGCCTTCATCGTGGGCGTAGTTTCCTTTTTATCACCATGCGTTTTGCCTCTTGTTCCAGGCTACTTGTCCTTTGCTGCAGGATTTTCAGTAAATCGAGGCAAAGTGTTTTTAGGATCATTACTATTTGTTTTTGGATTTAGCGCTGTTTTTATCTCTTTTGGTGCTTTGTTTGGCGAACTAGGCAATCAATTAGTTGCAAATGAAGAGATAATTTCAAGAATTTTGGGAATTATGACAATATTTTTAGGCTTTGTCTTTTATGGAAAGTTCCCGTTTTCACCAACAATTCGTCCAAAAATGCGAACAACAGGTGGCCTATTGGGTGCACCGTTGTTGGGAGTTCTCTTTGGAATTGGTTGGACTCCATGCATTGGCCCTGGACTAGCAGCTGTTCAAACTTTGGCTTTTCAAGAATCTAGTGCACTTCGTGGCGCTGTACTCTCATTTGCTTACTGCCTTGGTTTGGGATTGCCATTTATTGCTTCAGGATTATTTCTAGATAAATCCGCCAAACTCCGTTCAGTTATCTATCGCCGGGGAGATGTAATTTCAAAAATTGGCGGTGCATTCTTGATTTTGATTGGTCTATTGCAGGTGCTTGGTTTTTGGGGAGATTTAATGAACTCAATGCGAGGCCTTATATCTGACTTTATTCCGGTGATTTAATGAGTAATCAAATACAAATACCTGAACTAGATGGCACAAGCCTTGCAAGATACGTATGGCGTCAATTAACAAGCATGCGGACTGCCCTAATTTTATTGTTACTTTTAGGTGTAGCTGCAATTCCTGGATCCTTATTTCCGCAACGAACTCAAAATCCAATGCAGGTTTCAGATTACTTTAAAAACTCTCCTGAGCAAGCAGAGTGGTTGGATCGATTCTGGCTATTTGATGTATATGGCTCACCTTGGTTTAGCGCTGTCTATATTCTCTTGTTTATCTCACTTATTGGTTGTGTTTTACCAAGAACAATTGAACATTTAAAGAATGCACGAGCTCTTCCTCCTACTACTCCAAAAAACCTCACACGGATGGAGCATTTTCAACAGTGGAGCCCTACTGGAAGAGAACTAGAAACAGCTCGTGCATGGTTTAAGAAAAATAGATTCAGGGTTTTGGAAGCAGAGGGTTCTATTTCTGCAGAGAAAGGTTTTGCTCGGGAAACAGGCAATCTATTTTTTCACCTTGCACTCATTCTTGTTTTGGTTGGTATCAGCTTTAGTTCTCTTTTTGGAATGCGCGGAGAAGCAATTTTAAATGTTGGTGAGCGCTTTGTTAACAATGTAACAAGTTATGACTCACTGGCATATGGAAAACTTTATCGTGATTCAAATCTTCAAGATTTTATGTTGACCGCGGACAGCTTTGTCGCAAAATATAATGTATTAACTGGAGCGCCAGAGGATTACACACTCGATGTTTCACTACTTCAAGATGGAGAGGGAATTGTTGAGAAAAAAACTATGAAAGTAAATTCACCTTTAACAATCGGGGATACAAGAATTTACCTTCAAGCAAATGGATACTCACCTGTTGTAACTGTTGTGGACTCACAGATGAATGTGGCTTTTCAAGGTCCTGTTCCATTTCTGCCTCAAGATTCACAACTGCGCTCTATTGGTGCAATTAAAGCTCCAGATGCAGAGCCAGCCGTTGGTTTCGTTGGATCATTTCTTCCAACATATGAAAGAGATGGCGCAAATGGTGGAATTAGCGTTTACCCAGAGGCGCTAAATCCACGTTTACTTTTGGCGGCTTGGGTAGGTGATCTTGGATTGGATTCAGGTACTCCACAATCTGTGTACAGAATCGATACTTCAAAGATGCAACAAGTTGGACTCAAAGCTCTAAAGCCAGGGGAGTCTTTTGCTTATCCTGGCGGTGTAATTACATTTGAAGGATATGTTCAGTGGGTCAACATTAGCTTTGTCACAGATCCCGGAAAGAAGTTTGCTTTATTGGGCGCTATTGTTTCCATCATTGGATTATTAGCTTCTTTGTTTACTCGCAGACGACGAATTTGGATTCGGGTAGGTGAAAAAGTGGAAGTTGCAGGATTAGCAAAAAATGCAGCACCAGGACTTGAAGAAGAGATAACAGAATTTATTCAAAAGCTAAAGGGAGACAAGTAGATGTCACGTAGTTGGGCAGTTATCTCGAACTATTCAATCTATTCAGCAACAGCGGTTTTTGCTCTCTCTTTCATCGTTCATGCAATAGAGACTGCCTGGGCTGTAAAGGTACCGGCGGCTGGAAAGTCATCATTGGATTACACACGAAATGGTCGTGCAGCTCGAATTGCAACTTCATTAATGATTCTCGGGTTTCTACTTCTATTTGTTGGAGTAGTTGCTCGTGGAATATCTGCAAGCAGAGCTCCTTGGGGAAATATGTATGAGTTCTCAATAACTGGCGCACTTGCATTCTCGGGTGCCTATCTTGCGGCACTTCGTAAATATGATCTTCGATGGCTAGGACTTCTAGTTTCAGTATCTGTCTTATTAACCTTGGGTACTGCAATCACAGTTCTATATGTACCAAGTGCTCCACTAGTTCCAGCATTAAAGTCTGAGTGGTTAGTAATTCACGTATCAACCGCAATAATTTCAGGCGGAGTTTTCTTACTTTCCAATGTAATTGCAACTGCATATCTTGTATTAGACCGAATCGAGTCAAAGGGTGAAAGAAATGAGTGGGCTAAACGTCTACCTTCTTTAGAAGTACTCGATCAACTTTCTTATCGCTTAGTTGCATTTGTGTTTCCATTATGGACTTTCTCGGTTGTTTCTGGCGCGATATGGGCAGAAAGTGCTTGGGGAAGATAT
>CAIUSQ010000190.1 GCA_903901905.1 uncultured Actinomycetes bacterium | reverse complement strand
TAATTAGTTAGTAACAGTAATTTTCTGTTTGAGGGTTGTGGCTTGCTTTCCTTTAAGTTGCAAGATGCTTTTGCGATTCTTGCCACTGGTCTGCGTGCTTGAAGGCTCGATTGCGAATGTACGAACATTGCGAAACCATGGGGAGCCTTCATTGTTATTAAACTCGAGCCAGAACCAGGCAAAATCCAAATACTCTGACTCCCACTCCATCTCAAAAGCAATATTGGTATCAACGTTTTTAACCCGATACCACTTCTTATCACCGAAATCCGAGAGCCATCCAAAAACTCCAAGGGGTGTGGGAGGTGATGGCAAGAGACTTAAATCAAGAACTTTTCCATTCTCACCCTTTATCAGCGGCCATTCATGGGTCGATCCTGAGGCTCCATGCGGACTGACAGCCTCGTCATCTAAATGGAACTTTTGAGCACTTGTCTCAATTGAGACTGCGCCTTCAAGTAGAGCACCACCGAACGCTGGATGGCTTGAATAGTCGAATTCCAACTCTAAGTTACTAAGGTTTGTAATGACATCGGTTATCTCAATTACATTCCCATCGACTGATACTTCTCGCTCGATACGGATAGGCAGTGAAAAGAAATCTAATTGCATGCGTGCGCTGGCGCTCTCAAGATTGTTTACTTTCCATGTAGAAATCGAAGATTCTCCATGGAATCCAACTGGTGCGCCATAAATAACTCTCGGAGGACCCGCAACCGGGCAAATAATCTGCCATCCACCACGATATCGCTCCATCCAATGCGCTTGTGGCTCGAGGTAAATACTTCTCTGCTCTTGCTTGATAACTGCCTCTGCACGATCTGCCCAAGGTGTCTGTAGAAGCAATTCTTGGTGTTTTTCGGTGGTTTTAATTGAAAGAATATCCGCGCCATATGTGGCATCAATAACCAGTTCTATCTCTGAACTCTTCAACCGAAGATGGCTCATCGTGACTCTTTAAATCCTGAAACAGGCACACCAGTAGTCGAAGTCGATAACGTGAATAGCGATCCTGCTAAGGGCTGATTCAGCAGCTCGGCTTCTGAAATTCCTGCTCTAGCCGAAGTCACATACAGGGTTCCATCCGATCCAAATGCACAACTAGATGGTTGAGATACCGGAAAATGATGATCTTCGAGGATCTTGCCCTGCGGTGAAATTTTAGTAACTCGACTCCCACCCCAAACCGCCAACCAAATACATCCATCCACATCTACGGCTAGCCCATCCGGCACACCTGAATCAATAGAAATCAACTCACGGAACTTGGGAACAAAGTCATCTGCGAGATCAAAATCGCTGACATAAACTTTTTGAGTCATGCTATCTGCCAAGTACATCAAGGAATTGTCGCTATTCCAGCCGATGCCATTAGGCAGAGACAAGCTTTCCACCATGACTTTATCGTGCTGGCCACCTTCCCAGCGATGTAATTTTCCTTTGCCGGTTTCAAATTCCATCTGACAGCTTCCGCCCCAAAATCTTCCAAGGGCATCGCATTTTGCATCATTCATTCTGTAATTTGAATCGCCGAGAAACGGATCGCGAATATCTAATTTTCCTTCAGCCAAAATTCCAAAGCCTTCTTTACATGCGATTGCAAGATTTTCTCCTGCTTGAAAAGGTGCAACAGCTCCGACGCGAGTCTCTAGAGTGGTGGTCTCTGTCTTAAGAGTGCCCAAATTTGTTTTATGAATTTTGCCAAAAGGGATATCAACCCAGAGCAATGAATCTCCAAGAAATATTGGGCCCTCGCCGACTTCAGCAGTTGCTTGAAGAAGTAATTCAGGTTTAGCGCTCACACTCAATCCTTTTCACTTGCAATGGAAATTCTCTTCGAAAGTGTACTTCTACCTAATGCGTATTAGAAGGCCTAACGAACAGAGAGTTTTTAATCCCACGCCGCAAGATCGATCTCAACTTTCTGATGTGGGAAAAGCGCTTGTCCAGGGTAGGCATCGGTATGTGAGAAAGGATCATCGAGTTTATGAATGCCCGACAATTGTTGAAGAACGAAAAGACCACAAAATGGCGAGTAGACAGCGTTGTATCCAC
>CAIUSQ010000189.1 GCA_903901905.1 uncultured Actinomycetes bacterium | reverse complement strand
GAAAGCCATTGCTAGCCGAACTTGGAGTTAGATCAATTGTTTTACATGTCTCAATAGGTGATAGATCGGCAACTGGTGTGATGCTTGGACTCTTGGATAGATCAACAACAATAGGAACCTTAGGCTTAGTAGATGCAGTATCCCTAACCCAGGTCATTTTGCCGCCGGATTTTAAACAAGTGAAAGTTTTCCCTTTTACAACCTCACTCTTTCCCACTTTGGTGCATTTGGCACCCTGCTTAACTGCAGCATTTGCAACAACGAATGATCCTGAAAACAAGAGAGTTAGCACAGACAAGAATGCAGCTAACTTCCTGCTTACAGTGATCATTTTTTTACTTCTCTGAATTACCTTTTAAGTGCAACGCGGCATCGTCATAACTGCCAGCTTCTAACTTTGCAATTAAATCAGCCTTAACAGCCTTTACGACATTGTGAGTGCCATTGCAGTTCTTATCTGGATCTGTTGTATATCCGCAAGCACAAGCTCCCATTTTAAAACTCCTTTTCTGTAGGTAGCAAATTCTACTTCGTTTTCTTTAAGTCTTCCCTGACAACTATATAGACGCCAATCAAAAGGATGATTCCGGCAATAATTTGAATCTGTGAAACGCTTTGGCTGAAAACTGCGTAACCAATAGCCCCAGCAACCAGTGGGTTGATAAATGCAAAAGATGTCAGAAGCTCTGGTGAAACTCGATCAGCCAATCCCATGTAGGCCCAGTACTGGGCGGCAAGGGCAGCGATTAAAAAAATCATATTAAAGTTGAGAATATCCGCGCTTTTAATTGCTGGCGTTGAAATAAACAGTTTGAGTAACCCAGCCGCGATTGCACTGATTGAAACTTGAATGGCAGTTGCTAAAAGAATTGGATAGGTCGGTGGATATTTGATCCAGATTTGGGTTCCTATAAACCATGCAATCACAGATAAGAAGGCCACAGTTATTCCAACTGCAGAGACTGACTCACTTGGTGCGCCAATTAAAAAGGCAACAGCCAAGGTTGCGATTACTACGCCAATGACGGAGTTTCGAGTTGGCTTACTACCGTGAAATGCTGCATAAACAACAGCTAACGCCGGCAAAATAGAGTACGTCAAAGAAATTACGGCGCCAGGTTCTTTAGAACTTGCCCACGCAACAGCGCCACTACAAATTGGTGAAAAAATAAGTCCAGTTGCGCCCATTGTGAGTAATTGCTTATTGAAGCGAATTAACTTAAATGAGCCCGGCATAACTATGGCCACGGCAGTCAATAAAATAGCTGCCGCACCAACAGAGCGAATAAAGATGATGTTAAGAAGATCAACACTGCTTGTTACTTCACTTAAAAATGGATAGATGGCCCCGCCGACAAGCCACATGACGCCTAGCCGTATGAAATTATTCATACACCCTTACTTAGCCACTGCTGCGCGTCCAGATTCCAATCTCGCAATCGGCACTCTAAATGGTGAGCAAGAGACATAATCCAAATTAAGTTCATGGAAGAAATGAATACTGCGTGGATCACCACCATGCTCACCGCAAACACCTAATTTAAAATCACTACGCACTGTGCGAGACAGTTCTGATGCCTGGCGAACCAAAATTCCAACACCAGCTTGGTCTAGTGATTCGAATGGATTAAATGGCAGTAGCTCTAAATCAAGGTAGCGAGGCAAGAACGTTGATTCCACATCGTCTCGGCTAAATGCCCAAGTTAACTGCGTTAAATCATTTGTTCCAAAGGAAATAAAGTCAGCGTGTACCGCTAAACGATCTGCAGTTATTGCAGCGCGTGGGGTTTCAATCATTGTTCCAACTGGCATATCGATTACTTGATTTGTGCCCTTAAATGTTTGTGCGATTTCTTCTTCTAGGGTTTCACGTAGATATAAAAGCTCACGCTGAGTAGAAACAAGAGGGATCATTACCTCTGGCTTTGGATCATGTCCAAGTTGTTTAACTTCTAGGGCTGCATGCACTAGGGCTCGAACCTGCATTTTGTATAGCTCTGGAATCAAGATTCCAAGTCGAACTCCGCGAAGACCTAACATTGGATTTGATTCATGCAAACGCCGAACAGCTGCAAATAAAGCTTTATCTCTTGCCGGGATCTCCTCACCTAAAGCTTCACTTCTAGCCATTTGAGAACTTAAATCAACTAGTGATGGCAAAAACTCATGTAGTGGTGGATCTAATAAACGAATCGTTACTGGTAGGCCTGACATTGCCATCATAATTCCAACAAAGTCTGCCCTTTGTAACGGTTCCATTTCTGCAATTACAGCGCGTTGTACATCTTCATTTTCAGCCAGAACTAAACGCTCAACGTATGCACGTCGCTCACCTAAGAACATATGTTCTGTGCGGCAAAGCCCAACACCTTGTGCGCCTAAGATTCTTGCTCTAATTGCATCCTCTGGTGTGTCAGCATTTGTTCGCACCTTAAGTTTGCGACGTGAATCGGCGTGAGTCAAAATTCTATGGACGGCCTTTACAACAGGAGATGCCTCATCTGTGTCTGCTGATACTCGACCCTCTAAATATGAAGTCACAGATGATGCAACAACTGGAACAGCGCCAAGATAAACAATTCCAGTTGTTCCATCGATAGAGATAACGTCACCTTCATAGACAGTATGTGTGCCGACGGTAAACAAATTTGCTCGCTCATCTACAGAGATTGCATCTGTGCCGCATATGGCTGTCTTTCCCATTCCGCGTGCAACAACTGCTGCGTGTGAAGTTTTACCACCACGGCTAGTCAAGATTCCTTCTGCTGCAACCATTCCAACAAGATCATCTGGGCTTGTCTCGCGGCGAACAAGAATTACTTTCTTGCCAGCCTTACTCATATCAAATGCGCGCTTTGAATCAAATACAGCTTCTCCCACTGCAGCACCTGGAGATGCCGGAATACCGCGAGCGATCTCAACGAGAGTGCCCCGTGTATCAAACTGCGGAAACATCAACATCGCTAACTGATCACCACTGGTGCGGCCTATCGCCTCATCCATTGTGATTGTTCCTTCATCAACAAACTGCAATGCGATACGAAATGCTGCCTCTGCTGTGCGCTTACCCACGCGAGTTTGCAAGATGTATAACTTGCCGCGCTCGATAGTAAATTCAATGTCGCAGAGGTCTTTGTAATGTGCCTCGAGCATCACCATGATTTTTTCTAACTCACCATGAACACGAGGTTCAATAACACCAAATTCATCTAATGACATAGGCGTGCGAATACCTGCAACTACATCTTCGCCCTGTGCTTTTTGTAAATAATCTCCGTAAGAACCGATCTCGCCATTAGATGGGTTACGAGTAAAGGCAACGCCAGTACCAGAGTCATCGCTTAGATTTCCAAAGACCATTGATTGAATATTTACCGCTGTTCCTAAGTCAGAGGGAATGAGTTCGCGGCGGCGATACAAAGTTGCCCGCTCAGAGTTCCATGATCTAAAAACTGCCTCGATTGAATCGATTAAATGTTCACGCGGATCGGTTGGAAAATCTTTTCCTGTTGCAGCCTCGATTACTTTTATAAAGCCATCGGCGAGCGCCTTTAATCCATCAACATCTAGATCTTGAAGATTTGCCGTTTTGTGTGAAGCGAGAATGCGAGTTTGTACTTTATGAAACTCTTCGGCCTCTACATCGCAGACGATCTTGCCGTACATCTCAATAAATCTGCGATATGAATCCCATGCAAAGCGAGCATTACCAGAGCTATCGGCCATGGACTGTGCAACCTCTGGAGTGATACCAACGTTTAGAACTGTCTCCATCATGCCGGGCATAGAAAACTTTGCACCTGAGCGAACAGAGACGAGTAGTGGATTTTTAACTCCTCCAAATGTTTTACCTAATTCTTTTTCTAGCGCTGCTAGTGAATCGCTAATCTCTTTGCGCAAGCCATCTGGGAATTTGCCGGTTTTTAAATATTCGCGGCATGCAGTTGTTGCGATCGTAAATCCTGGCGGAACAGGCAAACCAATGCGAACCATCTCGGCCAGGTTGGCACCCTTGCCACCCAGTAAATCTTTTTGTGACATGTCACCAAAAGTAAAAGGGTAAATATGGCGTTGCGTCACGAATGTGCCCTCCGTTGATTTAGCCGAAATCTACACACCTCATAGGCTCTAGTGCGAGGAGATTGCTCCATTGGCAAGGGTGAAGTCGGACTCGATTAACTAGCCGAATAAAGGGTTTGTGAGAGCTCGTTTGCCACCTTGCGGGTTAGGCGAGCTGCCTGATCAAGTTTAGATTCAAGGCGGGCTTTTGGAGCGCCGATGTTGAGGGCTGCAACGATTCGCCCAGATGCATCTCTTATTGGCGCAGAACAACCCACTACTCCAATTTCAAACTCTTCATCAACGATACTAAAGCCCTGTTGGCGTACTTTCTGTAACTCTTCAGAGAGCTCGGCGGTGGAGTGAAAAATACGTTGCCCCATCACATTTGCCAGCGCATCTTGTGTCCACTTTGCCGCAATAGAAGTCTCATCCCATTCGCACAATAAAACACGCCCAGCAGAAGTAGATGGTGCCGGTGAAGTCAGCCCCTCCCACACTGCGCGAAAGCCATGGGCGGGCGCGGCAGTTGAAATAGTAAGGACTTCGTCATGGCGCAGTACGCAAAGGTGCGTTGTTTCTTGGGCAAGTTCGGCCAAGCGGCGAAGATATGGCGCGGCTACTGAAGTCAGATGAGCCTCAAAAGTCTGTGCGCTTAATGCGTATAACCGCCAGCCAAGGCGATAAAACAACGTAATTGGATCGCGATCAACTAAGCCCTGTTCGGCCAGAGTAGTTAGCGCCCGGGAAACTTGCGTCTTTTCGCGCCCGGCCATCTCTGCGATTCGAATGACGCCAAGGCCTGATTTATGCTCGGCCTCGTACTTGCCCAGGACCTCGAGCAACTCGATATCCCTGCGTAAACCGGCCGAATTAGTCTGGCGTTTAGAGCTCATGAAACGATGCTAAACCGTGATGTGCCATATGCGCAACTGTAGTTGTATAGAAGATGCCATCAGACATAGTTTCTCCACATTAAACGAAGGGTCACCACCTAAACATGGCTTCATATGCAATAGGCACGCTTCCACCAGTGGGAGAAGTACCACCAACGATGTTTGCTCACGTAATTCGATCAAACCGTTTGGGTGAACCAAAAGATGCTTTTAAAGTCGAAGAGGTTCCAACTCCTACGCCAAAGCGTGGTGAAGTTTTAATTGCTGTGATGGCTGCCGGTATTAACTACAACAATGTTTGGGCTGCGCGCGGAATTCCAATCGATGTAATTGCAGCTCGTCAAAAAGGTGGAGAGCCAGAAGATTTTCACGTCGGTGGTAGCGATGCATCAGGAATTGTTTATGCAGTTGGAGAAGGCGTAACAAAAGTAAAGGTTGGCGATGAAGTTGCCATTCACCATGGTTGGTGGGATGCAGATGATCCTTGGGTATTAGCAGGCAAAGATCCAATGATTGCCCGCTCTTCTAAGACATGGGGCTACCAAACAAACTACGGATCATTTGGTCAGTTTTCAATTGTGCAAGAGCACCAGTGCCTTCCAAAAGCACCATCACTTTCTTGGGAAGAAGCAGCTGCATCAACTTTGTGTGGAACAACTGCTTATCGAATGATGTTTGGTTGGGCGCCACACGATACTAAAAAGGGCGATGTCGTTCTTGTTTGGGGTGGTTCTGGTGGTGTTGGCTCCATGGCGATTCAACTTGCAAAGGCAGTGGGCGCAATCCCTGTTGCAGTTGTTTCAGATGATGAGCGCGGAGAGTTTTGTATAAAGCTTGGCGCAAAGGGCTACATCAATCGCAATGATTTTTCACATTGGGGTACACCACCACATTGGACAGATGAGGCAGGCCAGAAAACCTGGACTGCAGGTGCTCGTGCATTTGGCGCAAAGATTTGGGAAATTGTTGGCGAGAAAAAAGATCCAGCAATTGTTATCGAACATCCAGGTGAGGCAACTGTTCCAACATCTATCTTTGTCTGCGAACCAGGCGGAATGGTTGTGATCTGTGCGGGAACAACTGGCTATTCAGCTGTTGTTGATCTTCGCTATCACTGGACCCGTCAAAAGAGATTCCAAGGTTCACATGGAACAAATGATGAACAGGCAATTGCCTTTAACAAGATGCTTACATCTGGAGCAATACACCCAGCACTTGGAGAAGTGTTGGGATTTGAAGAGATTCCTCATGCACACCAGCGTATGCACGAGGGAGATTTAGCGCTGGGAAATACCGCGATTCTTATTGGCGCAGCCAGTAAGGGACTCGGGAAGAAGTAAAAGCAGTACAGATTGGTACTCATCGCGAGTGCCTAATCTTTCCTACCTAGGAGAGGAAAAAAATGCAAGAACAAGATAACAACGCAGTTAACGAGCTATCTCGCCGCGGACTGTTGATGGGAACTGCCGCTGGCGGACTTCTCATTGCCGGTAGCGGAGCGATGATTGCACCATCTGCAAATGCAGCAACTGCAAAAATCAAAAAGGGTGGAGTTCTTCGTGTTGGAGTTGGCTCTGGAAGCACAAAAGAAACACAGGATGCACACCTTGGTGGATTCACAGCAGATACTGCTCGTCAGTACCAGCTATACGATCGTTTGGTAACTCGCGATACACAGTTTAAGCTCGTTAACGAGCTTGCAGACTCATTTACACCTAATAAGACAGGTAACATCTGGACGGTTCGCGTAAAGAAGGGCGTAAAGTTTCACAACGGTCGCTCACTTACAGCTGATGACGTAATCTTTACGATTAAGCGAATTCTAGATCCTGCTACAGGGGCAATTCGTGCTGGCGCTCTGTCAGGTGTTGATGCAACTAAGCTTAAGAAAGTTGATGCATACACAGTTTCAATCACATTGAAGACTGCAAACGTAACTTTTGATGAGCTTTTCTCAGACTATGCAATGGGTATTGTTCCAGTTGGTTACAACCCAACATCCCCAGTGGGAACTGGTCCATTCAAGTTCAAGTCATTTACACCAGGTGTTAAGAGTGTTTACACAAAGAACGCAAGCTACTGGCGCACAGGTGAACCATATGTTGATTCAGTTGAGATTATCTCAATTCCTGATGAGACAGCTCGCGTAAACGCACTTGTTAGCGGTCAGGTTGATTGCATTACTGATCTACCTAACTCACAGGTCAGCGCTATCAAGGCAAATAAGAAGTTAGCTGTTCTTAACTCTAAGACTGGTGCTTATGTTCCAATTGCAATGAACTGCCTTAAGGCACCGTTCAATAACCTCAAGGTACGTCAAGCTTTCCGTTTGATGATCGACCGTGAAGCAGTTGTAAAGCAGGCCTATGGTGGTTTTGCTCAAATGGGTAACGACGTTATTGGCCGATACGACGAGGGATACAACACGAAGCTAAAGCAACGTGACTACGATCCTGAAAAAGCAAAGGCTCTTCTCAAATCATCCGGTGTGACAATTCCTGAAATGGAGCTAAAGACTGAGAATGATGCTGCAGGAATGCTTGAAATTCCTCAGATCTTTGCACTCAATGCAAAGCAGGCTGGCGTAACTGTAAAAGTTACACAACCATCTGATTTCTGGACAGGATGGCCAGGAGCTTCAATCTTTGCAATGGATTACTACGTAAACCGTACTTACCTGCAAGGAGCCACATTGGTTTATTGCGGTGGAGACTATGCACTAGAGACTGGTTGGAGTAACGCAGAGTATGAAGGTCTGATTGCTCAGGCTCTGAAGACACCTAATAAGGCTCTTCGTAACGAAATCATCGCTGATGCTCAAGAGATTGAGTACAACGAGGGTGGATACATCGTTACTTCCTTCTACAACAAGCTCGATGCACACAGTGCAAAGGTAAGTGGGTTTGGTACGGGTCACCCAAGTGGTAACTCGCTCAGCAACTTCACCCTTCGCTCAGTTGGTTTCACAGCGTAATTTACAAGCAGATACTGAATATTTCGGTACCCGTGCGAATGCGCGGGTACCGAAGTTCAGGTCTCTTATAAAGGGCTTATAAAAAACAGAAAAACAAATATTAAAAATTAGAATTAAGAGTTAAAAACTTTGTTTGTAAGTGCAGATAAGTTAAAGGGGTTTTCATGAAGATCGTAAGTGCCAAGGTTTTTGTAGTCGGCACTCCCCCACCACATGATGGTGGAGCTTTTTGGGTCTTCGTTAAACTCACAACCGATACAGGTGTAGAAGGAATTGGCGAGGTTTATGCCGTTCCGTTCCATCCATCAGTTGTAGAAAAAATGATTGAAGATGTTGTAGATCGCTACGTGATTGGCACATCTCCATTTGATATTGAGGCGCTATGGCGCCGTGCATACTCTGCAGGATTTACACAACGTCCTGATGTTTCAATGGTTGCAATTCTCTCCGGAATCGAAACAGCTTGCTGGGACATTATGGGTAAAGAGACCAACCAGCCGGTTTATAACTTACTTGGTGGCAAGGTTCGAGATCGCGTGCGCAGTTATACATATATTTATCCAGCTCCAGGTAAAGATAACTCTGTCTATTCAAATGCTGATATCTCATGTGAGCGCGCTGCTACATATATAAAAGATGGATTTACTGCACTTAAATTTGATCCAACTGGTCCATATTCAGCATTTGATCCACGCCAACTATCTCTTGAGATGTTGGATTTCACGGAAAAGTTTGTAAAGCAGTTGCGAGAAGCAGTAGGTGACAAAGTTGATCTGCTTTTGGGTACACATGGTCAGTTAACTCCTGCAAGTGCTATCCGCTTAGCTCGGCGAATTGAAAAGTACGATCCACTGTGGTTTGAAGAACCAACTCCCCCAGATATGCCAGAAGAATTGGCCAGAGTTGCATCACGTACAACTATTCCTATTGCAACAGGTGAACGCCTATCTACTAAATATGAATTTGCACGGGTACTTCGCAACAACTCCGCCTCAATTTTGCAGATGGCAATTGGTCGAGTTGGAGGAATTATGGAGACAAAAAAGATTGCAGCTATCGCAGAGGTTCACTACGCCCAAATTGCTCCGCATCTTTATGCCGGGCCAATTGAAGCGGCAGCAAACCTTCATGTAGATCTTTCAACACCGAACTTCTTGATTCAAGAGTCAATTGGAAAGATGGAGAACTTCCATGCCAAGCTACTTAAGAAGCCGTTGCCTTGGGAAAATGGATATTTCCTACCTACAACAGATCCTGGTTTAGGCGTTGAACTCAACGAAGAAGTTGCAGCTGCCAACCCATATACAGGCAAACGTCTTCACTTAGAGATGCATCAGGAACCATTGAACTAAGATTTTTTGCACCCTAATTTATAGGTTTTAATTGTCCAATTTATAAAGATAAACGAGTTAAGCAAGAGAATGAGGAGAAATAGCAATGCGCGTTGGCTACATAGGTTTAGGTAATTTAGGTGTGCACCTTGCAACTAGTTTGCAGAGAAATGGTTTTGATCTAACAGTCAACGACATCGATAAAGGTGCTGCAAAGAATCTTCTTAGCATGGGTGCAAAGTGGGCAGATTCTCCTAAAGAGTTAGCCGAAAATGTAGATATCGTCATCACCTGCTTGCCATCTCCTGCAGTTGTAAAGCATGTAATGCTTGCAGATAACGGAGTGCTCGCTGGCCTTAAAAAGGGTGGCGTTTGGATGGAGATGAGCACTAATGATCGCCATGTTATTGAAGAGATTGCAGCGATTGCAGCTGAAAAAGGAATAGATACTTTGGAGTCACCCGTAACAGGTGGTGTTCACTTAGCAGCCTCTGGAAAGATCACGGTTTTAATTGGCGGAGAACAAAAGGTTTATGAAAAGTGCAAGAAAGTAATCGAAGCTGTTGGAGGCCAGAATTTTTACATGGGCCCTCTAGGAAATGCATCAATCATTAAGGTAATTACAAATATGTTGGCATTTATTCACCTGGTTGCAGCCGGTGAAGCCATGATGCTTGCAAAGCAAGGTGGTCTTGATCTAAAGACTTCTTTCGAAGCTATTCGCGCATCCTCTGGAACTAGTTTTGTTCATGAAACAGAGACTCAACTTGTTTTGAGCGGTTCTTACAACATTGGTTTCACAATGGATCTAGCCCTTAAAGATATTGGTTTTGCAACAGAGATGGGACGCACATTTGGTGTTCCTCTAGAGCTTGCAGCAATTACAGAACAAGCATTTGTTCGCGGTAAGGCTCAATATGGCGGAGATGCATGGTCTCCAAAGGTTATTAAACTTCTAGAAGATGCCGTGGGTGTAGAACTTCGCGCCCCTGGCTTCCCAGATGTTCTAACAGATACGGAAGGTCCAAAATAATGGCTCTCACATTTAAAAGTGGAATTTATATCAATGGCCAGTGGGTTCAGCCTTCAAGTAAGGCTGTATTAGATGTTACAAATCCTGCGACAGGAGAATTACTAGCATCTATTCCTGCAGCAGGCCGAGATGAGGCACGCGCGGCAGTTGTTGCAGCCGACAAAGCATTTAAATCATGGAGTGGCCTTAATGCAAATGAGCGAGCTGCTTATCTTCGTAAAGCAAATGCGCTATTTATTGAGCGCGCGCAGGAAATTGGCGAAGTAATGACGCTAGAACAAGGTAAGCCAATTGCAGAGGCTGTTGGTGAAGTCTTGTGGGGCGCTGACTATCTACTTTGGTATGCAGAAGAGATCCGCCGCAGTAACGGAACTATTGTTCCAAGTGATTCATTAAATCAACGCTTCTATTTACGCAGACGTGCTCGTGGAGTTGTTGCTTGTATAACACCGTGGAACTTTCCAAATGCAATGCTTCTTCGCAAGATCGCCCCTGCAGTTGCTGCAGGAAACACAATCGTTGCAAAGCCAGCAGAAGAGACTCCATTATCTGCAATTAAAATCTTTGAAGTATTTCACGATGCAGGTTTCCCAGCAGGTGTACTCAACCTCGTTTGCGGAGAGCCTGCGCCAATCGGTGATGTTCTACTTGAATCTCCAGAGGTTCGCCAAATTTCATTTACCGGATCAACAGAAATCGGCCGCATGCTTTCAGAACGTGGCGGCGCGCAGTTGAAGAAAGTTACAGTTGAACTTGGCGGTGTTGCACCGTTTATTGTTTTCCCAGATGCAGATCTAGATATAGCAATCAATAACTTAATGTGGGGCAAGTTTGCAAACCAAGGTCAAAGTTGTGTTGCACCTAACCGTGTTTTGATTCATAAAGATATCTTCGACAAATTTACAGCTCTAGCTAAAAAGCGCGTGGAAGATTTAAAGCTTGGTCATGGAATTAAAGGTGGCTTTGAAGTTGGCCCAATGATCTCTGAAGAGGCAGTAACTCGCGTTAATGCACAATTAGAAGATGCCAAAAAGAAAGGCGCAAAAGTTGTAGCCGGTGGACAGATTCCTTCAGGAATTGATCCAAAGCGTTGGTGTGCTCCAACTATCATTGTTGATGCTCCAAAGGATGCACTCGTTACATGTCATGAAACCTTTGGTCCGCTTGTTGCTTTTGAGCCATTTACATCTGAAGCAGAGATGATCGATTCTGTCAATGCATCCGAGTCTGGACTTGGTGCATATCTTTTTACAAAGGATTTAGCTATCGCACACCGTGTTTCTGAAGCTTTGGAATACGGAATGGTTGTGATCAATGGATCTTCATTTGGTTATGTGCAAACACCATTTGGTGGAACAAAAGGATCGGGTGATGGCCGCGAAGGTGGACAGGACGGACTCTTGGAGTATCAAGAGCTTCAATACATCAATATGAACTTTTAGTTAAACCAAAGAGCTACAAGGGAAAGGGGAGAAACGTTGAACGAACTACTAAGACCAGTAAATACGTTAATCGATCCTGCCTCCAGTGTGATCATTGGACCTTCAATTAGAAGTGCTGCGGTTGTAAGAAATATGTTGATGAGCACAATCCCTGTTTTGGGCGTGCATCCAAGTAAATCTGAAGTACTGGGCCTTACATGTATGCCATCGATTGCAGATCTGCCAACAACTCCAGAGCTTGCAGTAGTAATGGTTGGACATGAAAGAGTTGAAACAGCTGTTTATGAATTAATGGATCGTGGAACTCGCGCATTTTTCTTTCCAGGTCTTGGCAGTGAAGCCGGCGCCGATGGCCCATTAATTGCCGCAAGAATTCGTGAACGAGCAGCTGCAAATGGATCGATGATCATTGGTCAAAACTGTATGGGTATTGCAAAGCCTGGTGGATCACCGTGGATTGGATCTATCTCCGACTCATTTGTCTCCGGCCATGTTGGAATCTCATCTCAGTCTGGATCAATTGCTGAAGCCTTTACAACAATTGGTCCACGTGTTGGTTTTCGCTTCATTGCATCTACTGGCAGTGAACTAAATCGCGATGTCTCTGACTTTATGAACTTTAGCGCCGATGATCCAGAGACTCGCGCAGTTGGAATATTCATTGAAACCATTCGCAGACCATATGCATTCATCGATGCATTGGAGAAATGCGCACAAGCAGGCAAGCCAGTTGTTGCACTTAAAGTTGGAAAATCAGGAGTTGCAAAGCGTATTGCGCTAGCTCACACAGGAGCAGTTGTCGGATCTAATCAAGCATTTTCTGCAACGTTAAAGAGATTTTCTGCTATTGAAGTAGAGGATTTCCCAGAGATGGTGGAGACGCTAGAAGTTCTTGGAAAAAAGCGCAGACCACGCGGTGTTCGAATTAGTGGAGTTTCCGAATCTGGCGGTGAGTGTGGCTTGATGGCCGATCGTGCCGAGAACAATGGCTTGGTGTTTTCAACGTTGCCACAAGAGACTGCTACAAAGCTCAATAAAGAGTTTCCAAACTACTTACACCCACAAAATCCACTTGATGCTTGGGGTATTGATGTTCCAGAGGTTGTTTTTCCACGATCCATGCAGATTTTGGCAGAGTCAAAAGCCTACGATGTTTTGGTTGCACAAGTTGATATCTCAAGATTCCGCGGAGATGACGAACAAGTCTGGTGTGAAATGGTTGTTGAATCACTTGGTAAAACCGCAGAGCAATTTGATATCTCCCCCGCAGTTGTCTCTGTCCACTCCGTTGATGCGCCACAGGCAATTTTGGATATCTGCACTAAGTACGAGCTTCCACTTTTGCGAGGCATTAACAGTGCAATGGCAGCGCTAGGTCGAGCTGGAAAATGGAAAAAAGCTGCAACGTTAAACCAAAATTTTGGTGCACCCATTGAGATCTCAAAGTTTGTTACACGAACAGGAGCACTGCCCGAGTTTGAATCGGCAGAGATTTTAGAACTCTATGGTGTTCCAATTGCATCTAGAAAGCGTGTTACATCTTCTGATCAGGCCGGCGCTGTTTCTGCGGCTCTTGGTTTTCCCGTAGTTGTTAAATCCGATGGACCTGCACACAAGAGTGCATCTGGTGGAGTAATTCTGAATATAAAGAGTGAAGCCGATGCAATTGCAGCAGTTCAAAAGCTTGGCGGTGTTGCATTTATTGCAGCACAGATTCCTCAAGGCGTAGAAGCGTTAGTTGGAATGGTGCGAGATGAGGAGTTTGGTCCCATCCTGGCTGTTGGACATGGTGGAGTCACTGTTGAATCAAAAAAACCAGTGACCATGCTTGGACCAGTTGACCTTGAAACAGCAAAAGAGATGGTGGCAGAGTCCGGGCTAGATGATGCACATGGTGTTTTAGCTAAGACTCTGGTTTCTTTGGGGCGTATTGCCCATGAGCACCCAGAGATCGTAGAAATCGATGTTAACCCAATGATTATCTACGACAAAGCTACTATCGCAGTAGATGCACTTGTTGTAATCGATTCAGAGAGTGAGAATAAGTAAATGAAGACGATAATAGTTGAGCAAGTAGGGCCAACACGTTGGATCACCCTCAATCGCCCTGACAAGTTAAATGCAATCAACTATGACATGGTTAATGAACTGCGTGCAGAGCTAAACAGCGCAGCAGTTGATAACAACACGAAAGTCTTGGTTCTTACGGCCAATGGCCGTGCTTTTTCTAGCGGGTATGACTTATCTGAATTGGCTGAAGATGAGATCAGTGGAGCGTTGCGCTGGCACGGAATTTTGGAAGACGATGTTTCTCTAACAATGCAGTTGTGGTCTTTCCCAAAGCCAACTATTGCAGCTGTTCATGGATGGGTCTTGGCGGGCGGATGCGAATTGGCGATGGCCTGCGACATGATTATTGCAACAGATAAAGCAAAGTTTGGTGAGCCGGAAGTTAAATATGGTTCAGGTCCTGCAACGCTTTTGATGCCATTTATTATCGGGCAAAAGAAAACTAATGAGCTTTTGTTTACTGGTGACACAATTGATGCAGAAGAGGCTTTGCGCATTGGATTGATTAACAAGGTTGTCAGTGAGGAAAGCTTGCACGATGAGGTTCGAGCCCTGATTAAGAAGATTGCACCTACTCCCCTTTCAACTTTGCGCCTTACAAAAATTGGGTTGATTCGCGCACAAGAGGCAACAGGTATTCGTCAGGCAATTAGTGCAAACATGGATGTATCAGCAATTCTCAATGGCAGTGACAGTCCAGAACAAAAAGAGTTTGATGACATTGTCCGTAAAGAAGGTTTAAAACAAGCTCTGGCTTGGCGTGATGCACGGTTCGAAGAAAGTCTAGATACCAAAGGAAAAGGTAAATAATGAGTAAGCAAACAATCAAAGCGGCGATAACGCGAGGTAACTCACCAATTGAGATCGCAGATGTAGATCTAGATGCTCCAAAAGCCGGTGAGATTCTTGTGCGCATCGCTGCTGCTGGTGTCTGTCACTCAGATGTTCACTTAGCCGATGGAAACCTTGGAACAACTCGCTGGCCAATCATTTTGGGCCACGAAGGTGCTGGAGTCGTTGAAGAAATCGGCGCAGGAGTTACTAACGTAAAAGTTGGCGATCGCGTTGCATTTAACTTTGTGCCTCCTTGTCGCCAATGTAAAGAGTGCATCGCTACTCGCTTTAATTTGTGCGAAGTTGCCGGAGAACACGCCTACACAGGTAACTTATTAGATGGAACATCTCGCCTTCACGAGAAAAATGGCACAGAACTTCGCCACTTTAACTTTGTCTCTTGCTTTGCAGAAAAAGCAGTCGTGCCTGCAGGTTCAGCAGTTCCTGTTCAAGCAGATGTGCCGTTATGGCAAGCAGCATTACTTGGATGTGGCGTAATGACAGGTATTGGTGCCGTACGAAATGCTGCAAAGGTACAGATCGGTGAAACTGTTGCAGTCATCGGTTGTGGCGGTGTTGGTCTGCAAGTTGTCGCTGGTGCTCGTCTTGCCGGTGCAAGCAAAATCATCGCCGTAGATATGCAACCAGCTAACCTAGAGCGCGCAAGAAAGCATGGAGCAACTCACGTTGTTGATGCATCAAAGAAAAACGTTGTTGCAGATGTTATGGCGATCGTTCCAGGTGGAGTCGATCATGCATTTGAAGTTGTAGGTCGCCCAGAGACAATTCGTACGGCATGGGATGTTATTCGAGCAGGTGCAACAGCAATTGTTGTTGGGCTTGCTCCCCGCGGAGTTGAAGTTTCTATTCCTGCTATTGAGTTCTTATCTGAAAAAGGTCTAAAGGGATCACTTTATGGATCTGCAAATGTGCCGGTGGAGCTTCCTCAGATGATTGCAATGGCCGGTGAAGGAAGAATTAACGTCGCAGATGTTGTTTCACACGTAACTGATTTGAATGGCATAGAAGCTGCATTTGAACGTTTACGAAAAGGTGATGGGGCTCGAACTCTTGTTATTATTGATGAGAAGATCGCGGGTTCACTAGAGGGAATCAATAGGGCTTAATGATGAGCAAAATTCGGGATTTCTTTAACCAAGGTGGATTACTGCTCTTTGCTTTGGGCCGCATTTTGGCTGGAATCCCAATCATTATCGCTCTTACAGTTTTAGTCTTTATGGCCACACAGGCGTTACCTGGCGATGCTGCTGTTTCTTATCTGGCAAACACAGCAACACCAGAGCGCTTAGCTGCAATTAGAGAGCAGCTAAATCTGGATGATCCTTTGTGGGTTCAATACTTTAGTTGGGCTAGTGATGCGTTGCGTTTAGATTTTGGTATGACCCTGACAGGTGAAACATCTGTGTCAGCAATTCTCGGAGAGCGAATTCAAAATACTCTGATTTTGATGGCATCTTCTGGAATTGTTGCTATTCCTCTTTCAATTCTTATTGGAACATACGCTGCAGTTAGACGAGGAAAGATTTTTGACAATGTCAGCTCCCTTGTCACGCTCGTACTTGCTTCTCTTCCAGAGTTTGTGGTCGCCATCTTTGTTGTCTTCCTACTTGCAACTAACATCTTTCAAATCTTCCCTGCAATCTCCTTTGTTGAACCCGGAACGTTAGCTTGGGCAGATCCAATGTCTTTGGTTTTGCCATCACTGACATTGATTTTGGCTGTAACACCATATGTTTCTCGAATCATGCGCGGATCGATGATCGAAGTCATGGAGTCTGAATATATTCAGATGGCTCGCCTAAAAGGCTTGTCAGAGCGAACAGTAATTTTGCGGCATGCTCTACCAAATGCAATTGCTCCAACGATTCAGGTGATTGCCCTGCAACTTGCTTGGCTTGCAGGTGGTGTCGTTGTTGTTGAAGCCGTCTTTGCTTATCCTGGAATTGGAACAGTAATGATTGATTCGGTAAAGGCGCGTGATCTTCCAATTGTTCAGGCAATAACATTAATGATTGCCGCTCTATATGTAGTCCTCAATATCTTGGCCGATATTGGAACAATTTTGTCTACTCCACGGCTTCGTACAAAGCATGCAAGAAAAAATGACACCAGTGATGTCTTTGCAGCAATGGATGGAGATCAATAATGGAAAAGAAAATGAAGCCTAAATCTCAGTTCCGTACTTTAGTTGCTCTTACATTTAAACAGGGCTACGCAAGGCTGGGTGGCGCCATCGTTCTTGGAATTCTATTCTTGGCAATCTTTGGTCCATTTTTTGCACCATATACATTTGATGAGTTTGTTGATGTACCAAATGCACCACGATCTGACACTTTGATGCTGGGCGCTGATTACTTTGGTCGAGATGTTTATTCTCGCTTTTTAAGTGGTGGTCGATCAATTATTGGGCTTTCCTTTATCTCAACAGTTTTGGGTGTAGGGCTTGGACTTTTGATTGGGTTGTTTGCAGCCTCTGCTAAGAAACGAACAGATGGTTTGATTATGCGAGCAAACGATATTTTGCTCGCATTTCCACAGATCGTATTTGTCCTTCTAGTTGTTTCAGGCTTTGGTACAAGCATCTTCTTAATTGCAGTGACAGTGGGATTCACGCATGCTCCTCGAACTGCTCGAATTATTAGAGCAGCAGCAGCTGAGGTTATGGAAAGAGACTTCATTAAAGCTGCAATTGCAGTGGGAGAAAAACGTCAAAGAATCATTATTAGTGAGTTACTGCCTAACGTCACTTCTCCCCTTTTAGTTGAGTTTGGTCTGCGTATGACTTATTCAATTGGTTTAGTCGCAGCAGTAAGTTTCTTAGGACTTGGTTTACAGCCACCTGCTGCGGACTGGGGTTTGATGATCAATGAAAACCGAGGCTCCCTAACTGTTCAGCCATGGGGTGTATTGGCTCCTATTGCTGCGATTGCTTTGTTCACAATTGGCGTTAACTTCATTACCGACTCCTTTGCAAAAGCTGCGATTGGTATCGATCGAAAGGGCAAAGAATGAGCGTTGTTAAGCTTTCGAATGTAGATATCGCAATTACTCGCGGTGGAATAAAGATCGTTGAGAAGATTTCTTTTGAGATTCAATCCGGTCAAATTCTTGGTCTAGTTGGAGAATCAGGTTCTGGTAAGACAACGGTATCTATGGCTTTGTTAGGTCATACTCGCAAAGGTGCAGTTATTGAATCTGGGTCTATTTTGGTTGATGGCAATGAAATCATTGGCGCCGATGACAAAATGCTTCGATCATTGCGCGGTGGAACTATTGCTTATGTTCCCCAAGATCCAGGTACTGCTCTTAACCCAGGCCTTAGAATTGAAAAGCAGATTTTAGAATCACTTGAAAAGCATCAGCCAGATGTGGATCACGACGTTCATATGGCCCGTGTGCGTGAAGTTTTAAAAGAGGTCGCACTGCCAAGTGATACAGATTTCCTGAGGCGCTATCCTCATCAGCTATCTGGTGGCCAACAACAGAGAGTGGCAATTGCTATTGCATTTGCATGTCGTCCAAAAGTTATAGTCTGTGATGAGCCAACGACTGGACTTGATGTAACAACACAGTCAAAGGTTTTAGCAACGATTCGCGCCTTGTGCCGCGAACACGGCGTTGCAGCTCTATATGTTTCTCATGATTTAGCAGTTGTCTCCGAACTTGCCGACAATGTGGCTGTTATGTATGCAGGGCGAATTGTGGAAAGTGGAAACCGAGACGAGATCTTCTTCAACTCAATTCACCCATATACACGCCGTTTAATCCGCGCGCTCCCCGATATTGCCGGGCGTAATCAAATTCTTGGAATATCTGGATATGCACCAATGCCTTGGGATCGACCATCAGGATGTGCATTTGCTCCACGATGTGCCGACGCGCAATCAATATGCAGCCAAAGCGTTCCAGAGTTGACGAAGATTTCTGCCTCTCATAACGTCAACTGCCATCGACATAAGGATTCAACAAAGATTGTTGCAACAGCGCGCATAGAGCGAGAGAGCATCTCGGCATCAGCGCAACCTCTGTTGGGCATCAATAATCTTGATGGATTCTATGGATCACGCCAAGTTCTCTTTGATACAAACATTCATATCCAACCAGGTGAATGTGTTGCACTCGTGGGCGAATCTGGATCCGGAAAGACAACACTTTCTCGTTGCATCGGCGGCCTTCACGATGACTATAAAGGTGAAATCTCCTACTTTGGCAATCCTCTAGGCAAGCATGCTCTTGAACGCAAAAAAGAAGAGCGTCGAGATATTCAATACATCTTCCAAAGTCCTTACGCATCTATAAATCCACGCAGGCCAATCGGTTCCACGATTTCACGGCAGTTAGAACTGTTTTTTGGAATGAAGGGAAGTGCGGCCGATGCAAGAGTTAAAGAACTTCTTGATCTAGTTTCACTTCCCCATGCAATTACTACTTCCTTCCCAGACCAACTATCTGGTGGTGAGCGCCAGCGCGTAGCAATTGCCCGCGCACTTGCTGCAGAACCAAAGCTTCTTGTCTGTGACGAGATTACATCTGCGCTGTATGTTTCTGTTCAGGCGTCGGTTATTGAAACTCTAAAAAATCTACAGAGCTCAACATCGGTTGCAATGCTTTTCGTAACCCATAACCTTGCATTAACCAGAAGCATCGCAAACCGTGTTGCAGTTATGCGCAAAGGAACTATCGTGGAATATGGCGGCCTTGATGAGGTCTTCAACTCTCCAAAGGCTGAATACACAAACCGTTTACTGCAGCACACACCAACTCTTAAATAAGGAGCACGTCTATGAAAGAATTTCTAAACGTAATAAATGGCAAGAGCGTGCCAGCAAAGAGTGGAAAAACTGTAAAGGTATTTAACCCATCAACTGGACAGGTATATGCAACAGCTCCTGATTCCTCAACTGACGATGTGAATGCGGCCATGAAGGCTGCTGCAGATGCATTTGTAATTTGGAAAGAGACAACACCATCTGTGCGCCAAAGAGCGCTTCTAAAGATTGCAGATGCCATGGAAGCCCGCATCGATGAGATTGTTGCGATCGAATGTGAAAATACAGGTAAACCAATTGCCGTTACTCGATCTGATGAACTGCCACCAACAATTGATCACATACGCTTTTTTGCCGGTGCTGCGCGTTTGTTAGAAGGAAAATCTGCTGGTGAGTACATGACTGGTATGACTTCTTATATTCGCCGTGAGCCAGTTGGTGTTTGCGCGCAAATTACGCCATGGAACTATCCACTGATGATGGCTGTATGGAAGTGGGCCCCTGCAATTGCAGCAGGTAACACGGTTGTCTTAAAGCCAAGTACAACAACTCCTGCTTCTACTGTGTGGATGGCAGAGCTAATGAATGAGTTTTTACCAGCCGGTGTTATAAATATTGTTTGTGGAGATCGCCATGCAGGCAAAGCGATGATTGAACACGATGTGCCACAGATGGTTTCTATCACCGGTTCTGTGCGCGCGGGAATGGAAGTTGCAGCCTCTGCAGCAAAAGATGTGAAGCGCGTTCACTTAGAACTGGGTGGCAAGGCCCCTGTTATTGTCTTTGATGATGCAGATTTAGAGGCAGCTGCGGCCGGTATCGCCTCTGCTGGTCTGTTTAATGCTGGACAGGACTGCACATCAGGTAACAGAGTTTTGGTTCAAGCCGGCGTTTATGACAAGTTTGTAAAAATGCTTTCTGACTACATTAAAAACAACATTAAAGTTGGAAACCCTGAAGAAGACGTCTTCATGGGTCCACTAAATAGCGCCGCACACTTTGATCGCGTTAAGGAGTATGTAGACAACGCACCTGCGCATGCAAAGATTCAAATTGGTGGCAAACCAATTAATCGTCCTGGTTACTTCTTTGAACCAACAATAATTTCAGATCTTCGCCAAAGCGATGAGTTAATCCAAGAAGAGGTTTTTGGGCCAATCATCACTATGCAAAAATTCACCACTGAAGAAGAAGCCCTCACCATGGCAAACGGTGTCGACCTTGCATTATCAGCATCTGTTTGGACTAAAGATCATGGAACAGCAATGCGAGTAACCAAGAATTTAGACTTTGGTGTTTGTTGGATCAATGCCCACATGCCATTTGTTGCCGAAATGCCACATGGTGGATTCAAGCAATCAGGGTATGGAAAAGATCTTTCAGCCTACGGTTTTGAAGACTACACACGCATTAAGCATGTGATGTCTAATATCAACTCTTAGCTAATAGATCTAAGTACTCGTTGACAGGCGTTGCTGCCAACTTGTCGTAATCTAGTGAAATCTCCAAAATCGCATCTTGCTGCTTTTTGTCATAAATTCGAGCAAGGTTTGTCTTGAACTTCTCAATCAGAAGTGGAATACCTTCGGTGCGACGACGAGCGTGACCAATTGGATATTCGACGACCACCTCATCAAATTTTGAACCATCGTTGAACTCGATTGTTAATGCGTTAGCAATTGAGCGCTTTTCTGGATCATGGTAGTCAGCAGAAAAACTTGTATCTTCAACGCAGATGATCTTCTCGCGTAGATCATCAATGCGTTGATCTGATGCGATGTCATCTTCGTAATCACGAGCAGTTAAGCGACCAAAAATTAGTGGCACTGCAACCATGTATTGAATACAGTGATCACGATCAGCTGGGTTATTTAATGGACCCTTTTTATCGATGATACGGATACAGGCTTCATGTGTGCGAATAGTTACTTTTTTAATATCT
>CAIUSQ010000188.1 GCA_903901905.1 uncultured Actinomycetes bacterium | reverse complement strand
CTACAACACCTTAATTTTCCTAGCCTCAATGTTGGCCATTCCAGATGAGCTCTATGAATCAGCCTCTGTTGATGGAGCAACCAAATGGCAGCAGTTTAAGTATGTAACTCTTCCTTCACTAAAAAACACAATTACATTCGTGTTGATAGTTGGAACTATCGGAGGGTTACAAGTTTTTGCTGAGCCTCAGCAATTAAACGCTGAAGGTGGTTCAACAAAGCAGTTCTTAACCCTGACGCTTTTCCTTTACAACCAAGCATTCCTCAACAATAAATATGGATATGCAGCTGCAATCGGCATTGCAATCACCGTTATTGTCCTGATCATTTCAGCAATTAACTTCGTGATCACACGACGTATTTCTGGAGAGGGAAGCCGATGAAGCGCAATATCCCTAAATGGCAGAAAACCTCTAAGTTCCATTATTTGATGCTGGGATTGATTACATTCCTGTCAATTTTCCCCTTTTATTGGATGTTCATCGTTTCATCTAACACTGATGCCGAAATCTCAAAGACTCCTCCATCATTGGTTCCTGGTCCACGGTTTTTAGAGGTTGCCCAGAAAGTTCTAAACGCTGAAGGCGTCTATTTCACGCAGGCCCTGATTAACACTTTTGTGGTTGGAATTGCAATTGCTGTGGCGCAGGTGGTCTTTTCGGCGATAGCAGGTTTTGCTTTTGCTAAATTACATTTTAAAGGTCGTCAATTCTCAATTCTTTTTATTGTGGCAACCATGATGCTTCCAAGCCAACTTGGAATTGTTCCTTTATTTATTATGGCTAACAAGCTACACCTGGTTAATACGCTCTATGCCCTAATTGTTCCAGCACTTGTAACTGCCTTTGGTGTGTTTTGGATGCGCCAAATTATCGATGCCCAGGTACCAAATGAAATCCTTGAGGCAGCCACTATTGATGGAGCATCAGTACCTCGAGTCTTTTGGAGCGTTGTTTTACCAAGTATCCGCCAAAGCGCATTTGTGTTGGGACTCTTTGCTTTCTTGGCCTCATGGAATGACTACCTGTGGCCAACGATTGTTTTGCAATCCCCTGAAAAATTCACACTCCAAGTCGCATTGACACAACTCAAGCCACTTTATGGACTTGATTACTCACTTCAGATGGGCGGTGCTTTCTTGGCAACGGCCCCACTTCTCATTCTCTTTATCTTCGTCGGTCGCCGCCTAGTAAGCGGTGTTATGGATGGAGCGGTTAAGGGTTAATGATTAATTCACAGACGATCTCAGTTAAGAAAGGTTCATTTATGCTTAAGCCACGATCCATCGCTGGAGCAGTACTTGCTCTCTCTTTAGTTCTCGCTCCTCTTGTGAGCCTGACGGCACATGCCGCTACTGGTGGTCCAAGAGACTCTTATATAACTCTACAAACTCCGATACTTGATGCTTCAAATACATCTGAGGCCGGACAGAACCAGGGCGATGCCGATACTTGGGTCGCAAAGGGTTGTGGGACAAGATGCAGGAATACGCATCAGGTCAGCGCAAAACGTACAACACACTGGACATTGACCAGGTTGATACGTACGCCAAAGGCAACGCCCTTGATGACTTGAAGGAAATGCTTTATGACGCATCGG
>CAIUSQ010000187.1 GCA_903901905.1 uncultured Actinomycetes bacterium | reverse complement strand
GTTGCTACCTTTTACTCATGGAGACCTTCTGGGCGATTGTGCTTATAGGAGGAGTGATTTTCTACTTTTTGAATAAGGCTGGAAATGTCAAAGTCGCAGAACAGCAGAGGCAAGCAAGATTGGTGCGACAGGATGCGGAACTTATAGCCAGTGCAAAGAAAAAGGCTTCAGTTAAAGCAAAGCCAGTCACCAAGGCACCTGCAAAGAAATCAGTAACTAAGGCAACTTCTAAGAAGGCGGCATCGTCAGGCTCTAAGTCCAGAGCCCCTGGCTGGAAGCCAACGTACGACGGTCCCATGTTTGCTCAGCCTGGTGAAAAGAGTGCGTTATTTAGTTATGCATCCTTTGTAGGTATGCATGAGTTAGATGCCCCTTATTCTCTTATAGATTTTGAAACCTCTGGGTTTCACCCAAGTAGTGCGAGAATCTTGGAAGTTGCTGTTATAAAAATTGATGCACAGGGAAAAATTCTCGATGAATTTTCTACTCTAATTAATCCAGAAGATGGAAATGTAGGCCGTACAGATATTCATCAGATAACACTTGGGATGGTTAAGAATGCACCAAAACTCTCAGAGGTGGTTGGTGACCTTCTAGGTATCCTGGATTCGTCAATCGTTGTGGCTCACAATGCTAGGTTCGAAGAAAACTTCTTGGAATCAGCATTTCGTGAAGTGGGTATAAAACACCCGCTCATGCCAACCATCGACACTCTTTGGCTCTCCCGACAAGTTCTCGATTTACCAAATTACAAACTGGCTACGGTCATTGATGAGTTCGGATATGAATTCCAGGATGCCCATACAGCCCTAGGCGACGTTCGAGCCATGGCTAAAGTCCTACCTGAAATGCTCGAATTGGGAAAGGGCATCACATTTCCAAGTCAATTAAAGAAGTCTCCATCCTTCGATGTAACAGGGAAAGTTCTCCCAAGGAAATCGAATGCTTGAACGATTTAAACAAAGATTCTCAAGAAAAGTTGAATCTGCCCAGTATCAGGCAATTCAATTAGTAAGCGTTAAGCGCTCATATTTAGAACGTCGCGATAAAAATAGGTTCCGCGAACTCGTAGACATTCCTGCCGAAATTACACTTTCGGAAGAGCAAGTTATTGTTGCGACCTCCCACGCCAAGGAGACCTTGGTTGTAGCAGGAGCGGGTTCAGGAAAGACCTTTGTACTTGTTGGGCGCGCTAAATACCTCGTAGGTTCAGATAGAACAACAGAAGACAAGATTCTCATGTTGGCATACAACAAGGATGCGGCAGAAGAGTTATCCCGTAGAACAAAGGCATCTGGTATTAGTGTCACAGCGCAAACTTTTCATGGATTTGGCAATTCTGTAATAAAGGCACCTGGCGAGCGCACTGGCGTTGCATTTGGGGACTCAGGTGAAGTTTCCAAATTCCTCGCACACCAGTTAAAAAATGAACTTAGTGAAGAATCAAAGAGTGGGTTAGCAAAGTACTTTTCGCAGGAGCTTGTTCCTTATAGAGATTTTGAAGAATTTGATAGCTTGAATGAATATGCGGCCTATGTCCGAGCAACAATCCCTCGGACGTTGATGGATGAGCAGGTAAAGAGCCACGGTGAATGGCTCATTGCTAACTTCCTTTTCTCTAATTCCATTGAATACTCCTATGAAGCCCTTTACGAGGAGGGTAAGTCAGCTAAAGACCGTCACAAACCAGACTTCTCAATATGGGAACAGAGCAAGACCCCAATATGGATTGAGTACTTTGGGACAGACCGTTCTAATTCTGTGGCTCCTGGAATCTCCAAGGAAGGCTACTTGGATGGAATTAAGTGGAAGAAAGAAGTCCATGCTAGAAACTCAACCATCCTGATTGAGCTTTATTACTACGACTTAAAGGAAGGGACCTTGCTAACAAAGCTGGAGGCGGCATTGAAGCAAAATGGTGTGAAACTAAAGCCTAAGAGTGCAGATGAGATTTTGGCGCAAGCCAACGAGATTGGTTATGACTCTAGATTTCTAAAAGTTTGCGAACAGTTCCTGGGGCATGTCCGTGCCAACCGACTGTCACCTGCCGAGCTGACTGAGTTAGCAAAGGCCCAGGAAAGAGATAAAACCTTTATTAGTGTATTCAACCAGTTTTTGTCTGCTTATGAGAGTGAGCTGACAAGACTTAAGTTGCCCGATTACGCAGAACTTATTCACGGGGCTGCCGATGCAATAAGTAATAGTGAGTATGAATTTGGCTTTACTCACGTTCTTGTCGATGAATTCCAAGATATTTCGAGCGACCGAAATAGGCTTATAGATTCCATGAAAGTTGCTAATCCAAAATTGGAAGTTACCTGCGTAGGAGATGATTGGCAGTCCATCTATCGATTTAGCGGTAGTGATGTTTCTATTATGCGTGAAGCAAGTAAACCTAAGATGATAAGAAAAAGAGTTGATTTAACCGCAACCTATCGACTTCCTCAGGTAATCGCGGATATCTCTAGAAATTTCATCTTGAAGAACCCTCTCCAATTGGAAAAGAATGTTTACTCAAAATCTGACTTAGATGTTCCTGGAAAGGTGGTCACTCACTGGGATGTGGAACAAAAAGAAAATGACCAAAACCTTGCACTAGTAATTGAGAGAATTGGCGAAGACGCCAAGGACCCTTCAAAGAGCCTTAGGGTTCTTGCAAGATATGTTAACAATTTGCCTCCGAAGAAATATGTTGAAAACCTATGGGAAGGTCCCGTTGATATCAGCAGTATCCACGCTGCAAAAGGTTTGGAAGCCGATTACGTTGTTGTGATGGACATGGTTCAAGATTTCAGAGGATTTCCTTCAACAATTGAAGACGACCCTGTCATGAGATTAGTAATGCCCGGAAAGGACCTGCATCAACATGGTGAGGAGCGCAGACTCTTCTATGTCGCACTTACGAGAGCTCGTCGCGAAACTCACTTAATATCTCCAGTTTCTGCCCCATCGCTATTCACGTTGGAAATGTTGAAAGACGGATTAGGTGTTCATGTCGGTTTAGATAATTCCAAGAACCGTGAATGCCCGTCTTGCAAGAGTGGCCGAGTACTTGTGAGCAACAATGCTGGAGGGTCTTATTGCAGCAATATTCCACTTTGTGACTTCATATCGCCACCGTGTTTGAAATGCCAGAAGCCGATGACTTACACAGGGGAGAAAGAAAGGTTTAGGTGCGATAAACACCCTGATGCACTTCACAAGCCTTGTTTTGTCTGTGACTGGGGTGTCTTAATCCCCAGAAAGTACATCAGTAAATACTCTGGAACTGAGGAAGTTTTCTTCTCTTGTCACACTTGGACCAAAACTAGATGTAAAGGGAAAATGAATTAAACCCTCACCAGTTATGCCGTCGGAAGCGTGAACCGATAATCAATTGGAGTTAGAGCGTCTGCGTCAGGATTCCAATCCCACCAAAATCTTTCACGTCCGCCAGAAGTCTTGTATTCATCGCCGTCCTTAGTGCAAACAATTTGGTCCACCACATAGAGAAGCGAACGGAATTCTTCACCTGCAATTTGGGCATACTCAACCTCAGCAGTTGTAACAGCAACTTCTATGCGGGACATGATGCTTGCCTTAACCTCAACTCCAACAACCTCTTCGCCTTTTACGGCTCTTAAGTCATATCCCAGTCGCTTTTGAGCACTTACATCCTCAACGCTGTAGCCCAACTTTTCTAGATACTTAGTGGCGAGCGCCATCCCACGCAGTTCCGTTGCCTTCTTCTTCTTTTCGTCAGTTTGTATTCCATAGGAAGATTCAGCTGGCGGTTTTGGACTCGTAGGTCTGTAGGTTGCCAACTTTGATGTAATTGGCGACTTAATGTGTGAAATCTCGGGTGCAATATCTTGTCCAAGTTGTTGAACAGCGGTAGGGAATAAATCAACTAACGCCCTAGGCATTTTGCTTAGATATGCACCTTGTGCAGGCTGGATTACTTTTTCTTTCGGAATCTGAAACGGGAAGTAAATCGATTTTCCATCGTACTTCTTGTCCAAGGCAGACTTGATAGTTCGTATCGAGCCCTGCTTATTCTGAATTTCTTTTAACGTAATTGGTTCATCAAGTTCCGTGTAATTGATTAGGTCGATTTTATAGGCAGGGCTAATCTCTGACTTCTTTCGGTCTG
>CAIUSQ010000186.1 GCA_903901905.1 uncultured Actinomycetes bacterium | reverse complement strand
TTTTCATTCTTTAACCAGTTATCTGGATCGCTTTTGTTAACACCCGGAAATGTTCCTTCTGATAATCCTGGTACGGCAACTACATCCCATTCGGCGCCTTTTGCCATGTGAACCGTAAGAATCTGAATCACATCAGTGCGCACTTCAGGAGCACCAACTTTCAGGCCCCCTTCTTCATCAGATGCTACGTCTAACCAATCCAAAAACGCTGAAATTGATCCACCGGTTCGTTGGAACTTGGCGGCTTCATCTAAGAAGCGATCTAAATGTCTGCGGCCAGTTTGTGAGCCTTCGCGTAAGACAATTTCTGTCTCTAGAGTTAAGTAGTTTTCAATTTCGGAGATTAAATCTGTTATTTGCCCGCCTGAGTGAGCGCGTAACCGCCGAAGATCTTGTGCAAAAACGACCAGCCGTTGATAACCAATGTCACTAAACCCAAAGCTTTTTGCTGAAGTTATTTCATCAAGTGCATCGATTATGGATCCACTAAATTGATCATCTGCCTCTAACTGTTCTGGATTACCAGCAGCTATCTTTTTGATAAAGCTCTTGGAGTCAGCGTGCATAGATTTTGCTCGTTCGCGACTAAATGAACCTAGCGCTGCAATATCACGTGGACCTAAATTAATTCGCGGTCCAGTTAAGTGGCGCATCAAAGATGAGCCAGCATCAGGATCTGTAATTAACTTCATTAAAGTAACAACGTCTGCAACCTCTGGAATATGAATCAGCCCACCAATTCCAATTACTTCAACTGGTAAACCTTGTTCACGCAGAGCCTTTTCTATCGCAGGAATCTGACTGCGCTTTCGAACAAGGACTGCAAAGGATTTAGCATCTGCCGGATTCCACAACGCCTTGAAGTACTCGCCTATACCAGCTGCTTCACTCTCAATAGTTTCATAAACTCCATATGCCAGTTCGCCAGAACCTGCACCATTGCGAGCTTCAAGTTCAACTACTTGTTGTCCACCAGTGCTTCTAATATGTTCACCTAGTGCATTTGCTGCCGCCAGAATTATTGTGTCGTTACGAAATGTAGTTGGGAGGGAAAACATCTGCGTTCCCTTTTGATCAGTTTGTTTTGGAAAAAATTTGGCAAAAGATGCCATAGTTCCAGCCGATGCACCGCGCCATGTATAAATTGCTTGCGATGGGTCGCCCACAGCCATAACTGGATGGCCCGCTCCATATAGAGATGAGAGCATCCGAACTTGAGACTGCGACGTATCTTGGTATTCATCTAGTAATACGACTTTATATTTTGTACGTTCTAATGCGCCAACGTCTGGAAAGTTTTCTGAAATATCTGCAGCTAATGACATTTGATCATCAAATGAGAGCTCACCCGCGGCTTTGCGCCGTTGCATGAAGAGCTCCACCATTGGAAGAAGTGAGTTTCGCTGTCGCATCGCTCTAACTACAGCCCTAGTTTCCTCATTTGTGCTTCCCGAAAGCTTTTGCATCTGTTCCAAAATATCGTTATCAATTCTTTCAATATCAGCTGGATCGACTTGATGTTCAAGCATGAATTTTGAAAGCCCTAATAAATCTTTTATTACAGTACTCACTGCGCTCTGATTACGGTAAGAATCATCTGCCCAATTTCGAACCACATCAGATGCAATCTGCCAGATAGCTGCCTCGCCTAATGGATCGGTATCTGCATCAATTCCAAATCGAATAGCGTGCTCACTGAGAAGTTTGCCGGCATAGGAATGGTAAGTGGTTACAGCTGTTGTAGTTGAAGATATATGTTTGAACTCTGGCAACTGTGAAAGTTGACGTAAACGCTTTCGAATTCGAACTGAAAGCTCTCCTGCAGCTTTGCGCGTAAAGGTTAAGCCCAAAATCTGATCTGGAGTAGCTAGATCATTTGCAACTAAATACAAGACTCGATTACTCATTGTTTCTGTTTTTCCAGAACCTGCGCCAGCAACTACAACGGCAGGCTCTAGACCACTTTGAATAATCTGGGCTTGATGAGATGTTATGGGCTTGATCTGTGAACCAAATTTAGGATGGGCCTGCAATTTGGCGATGATCTCCTCTGGTGAAAACTTCACCTTTTTATCTGCTTCATCCATACTCATTTTTCATTTACCGCCCGACCATCGTTTTGAACTGGGCAGGATTTTCTAACCGAGCAGCCTTTACAACGTTTATTTACTGTTGCAAAAAAGGTGGCTGCCCCCATACCTTCTCCAATATTTTCAATTTTCTCTTTTGTCTCTTCCAGATTTATAGAACGCTGCTCTCGAATTGTTGCTCCTGCAGTATTTGTACCAAGGTAGACAAGTTCTGCCCCTGCGCTTTTTGCCCCATCGCTAAAGCCACCTTCTGCTATACCTAATTGATAGCTAGCCAATTGAAGGTTGTTCTTTGCCTCTTCCTTACTAATTGCAGTATTTCCGGTTTTAAAATCAATAATAAATAGTGAACCATCTGCTTCTACTTCAAGCCTATCGACGGTTCCAATGATTCGAGCACGACCAAGTTTTACGTCAAAACGAAGCTCTGCACCTTTAACTTCTCGAGGCGTCTCCTTGTGATAATCAACAAATTTTTCTAACATCGTTACAGCGGTTTCAAGGTGTGATGCACTCACCCAACCGCTTTCTGGGTCAATTAATTTCCATGAACTTTCTAAGCTAGCAATTAACTCACTTTTAGTAGTACCTGGTTCTTGAATCATCTTTGCGGCAAATGCGTGAATCGCAGATCCTAAAACCTGTGCGGTGCTGTCACCATTTGTTCCACCATTATTTTGTAGAAACCATTTAACTCCACACTCAACAAAAGATTCTGCGCCACTAGGTGAGACGATTACCTCTTTATCACTATCAATTACTGGCTTGTCAGTACTCAAAGCAACCGAACCAATCCAACTGCTTGGATTAGCTAAATCAATTCCGTTGTTGCTCATAGATTTAAGTAGTTGTGCAGCCGTTTGCGCGTTCTCACCATCTAGCTGTGAACGCAGTTCTGCTACTAGCGCTGGAATTGTTATTGGCCGAGGTACCTGTGTAATTACTTTATCTTCTTCATCAAATCCACTTAGCATCACTTCAATGGTTTCAAAGAACTGTGATGGCTCCTCGTCTTCACGCTGAACTGCTGTAATTATCAATGAATTCTTTGCACGTGTGAGGGCAACATGAAATAACCGTTGCTCATCTTGCATAAGACCATTTGCAGCTAATAGATCAAGTTGATCGCGTGGGATATCTGGATTGCGATCTCGCTCTACTAAACGTTCAGATCCTAATAGTGAAGAGCGTTGTTTTAGGTTTGGCCAGGTTTCTTCTTGCAAACCTGCAATTGCAACTAAATCCCATTGACGTCCCTTTGCACTATGCACGGTCAGTATCTCTACAAAATCTGGGCGAACACCCTTTGCTGTAATTACGTCACCTGCAATATCTTCGTTTGTAATCTCATTAATAAATGCGGCAGGTCCTGACAATGGAAAACGCTCCGAGAATCTAGTTGCAGATTCAAATAACTGCATTACCGCATCTAAATCTCGATCTGCTGCAGCTGCGCGTAATCCAGATCGCAGGGATTGATTTCTCCATGCATCAGATATTTTTTGGCCATCGCTGGCAACTGCGTTATCCCAGATATTCCACAAAAGATCATCGGCTGTGGCTCTCTTATTTCGCGCTATCGTACGAGCGTTCTTTAATAGTTTATGAACTCTTAGAATGCAATCGCCGCCTTCAATACTTAAATCTCCATCATTGATGGCATCGAGCAATAGTTGTGAACCTGATCTCTCATCACCTTCAATGCGAGTAGAAATAAGCGCTCTGCGAATTCTTCGAAGTGATATCGAATCTGCCCCGCCAAATTCACTGAGCAATAAGCGCTCTGCCGTATCTAGATTGAGTGGTTGAGAATTTATGGCTACGCGAGCTAGAAGCAAAAATGGAGCAATTGCAGGATTGCCAGCAAGTGCTTGAAGCTCTGATGCAACTGGAATTCCTACTTGTGAAAATGCTCTACGCAACGCACTTGCGGTAGCACCAGGGGTGCGAAGAATGACTGCCATCTTGTTGTATTCGATACCTTCACGAAGATGGGCACTGCGAAACTGATGTGCGATAAATGCAGCCTCTTCTGCCCCTGACCTAAAACGATGAACTCCAACATGTCCAGCCTCGTCGTTTACACATACTCTTTTGCGAGTTACAGGTGAGCCACGAAATGTTTGAACATAGTTATGACCCACATCAAATACTGATTGGGAATTTCGGTACACGTTATTTAATACGAACTCTTTCTTGCGATATGGATCTAATGCACTTGCTAATCCATCTGGGTCTGCGCCTCGAAATCTACCTACGCTGCTATCTGCATCTGCGCAGATAACTAGATCATCTCCGGCCAGTAGAGATAAAAGCTCTCTTTGCGCCGGATCACTCTCTTGAAACTCATCGACCATGATTGTTGTAAATCTATTTCGAAGATCCTGCAACAGAGCAGGGTTATTGCGCAAGTGAAGAGATGCACGTGAAATTATCTCTGAGGGATCAATTCGTAACTTTGCATCTTGGGCAGAGATTTCACGCATCACCATGGAATTGATGTATCGCTTCCAAAAAGATGCTGCGGCAGACCAATACTTTTCTCCCTGCATTTCTCCGAGTTTTGCTAGTTGATCTGGAGTAATTGCGCGTTCTGATGCACGCAATATCAAATCGCGTAGTTCTCGAGCAAAACCATCTGTGGTTAATGCTAAGTGCAAATCTTCAGGCCATTCTTTATAGCCATCCTGGATATCGCCTTGAAGTAATTCTTTAATGAAGGTTTCTTGTTCAGGGCCGCTGAGCAAAATTGGATCGGGATCACCTTTTGCTTTCATTTTCAGTATTGAAAAAGCTAGTGAATGAAATGTTCGGGCCAGCGGTTCATACATAGATTTTGTTGTTCGTAACGCAATGGCATCTCGGAGCTGTGATGCAGATTCGCGACCAAAAGTAATCAACAAAATAGAGTCTGGATTTTGCCCAGCATTAATTCGAGAAAGCGCCGCTTCGATAAGTACCGTTGTTTTTCCGGTACCTGGGCCACCTTGAACTACAACAGGGCCGCCTCGGTGTGCAACAACCTCTAATTGTTGGTTATCGAGTGCAACCGGAGCAGCCGTAAGTACCTGACGTACGAGGGTAAATGGCGCCTTGCTCACGGTCGTAATTCAACCGTAATCAACTGACGAATCAGGGATATTACGCTCTGAATCAAACGGTGTAAGCGTTAGTTAGCGTTGAGGTTTGCCTTCTTTTGACGAGAGGTTGCACGTGCTCGTTCATCTCCATTAAGGGTTACCTTACGGATACGAACAACTGCAGGAGTAACTTCTACACACTCATCTTCGCGGCAAAATTCCAAAGCACCTTCCATGTTTAACTTCTTTGGCGGAATCAAGCGCTCTGATTCATCTGTTCCAGAAGCACGCATGTTTGTTAGTTTTTTCTCGCGAACGCAGTTAACATCCATGTCATCACTACGAG
>CAIUSQ010000185.1 GCA_903901905.1 uncultured Actinomycetes bacterium | reverse complement strand
GCTCTACAAACTCGTGAACAACATATTCGCCGCGACAAAGCGACTAGCAATATTTGTACGGCGCAGGTCCTGTTGGCAGTGATGAGCGCCTTTTATGCGATGTGGCACGGCCCTTCTGGACTTAAAGCAATTGCAAATAAAGTAAATTCCCAAACAGCAGCTTTGGTTACAGCGCTAAATGACGCCAGTTTTGAAGTAAAAACGAATCATTTCTTCGACACAATAGTTGTAAAAGTTCCTGATGCGCCAGCTATACATGCAGCAAGTCGATCACTCAAAATCAATCTGCGCGAGATAGATGGGCATCATGTTGGAATTTCTCTGGATGAAACAACTAGTCAGAAAACCTTAGACGGACTTTCCCAGATATTTAAAACCAAAGCGATCGCTTTAAATGCAATACAACTACCAAAAGAGTTGATGAGAGAATCGTCTTTTTTGCAGCATCCTGTTTTTAATACGCATCGTTCTGAGACTTCTATGTTGCGCTACATTAGAACGCTTTCTGATCGAGATCTTGCACTCGACAGAACGATGATTCCCTTAGGTAGTTGCACTATGAAGTTAAATGCAACGACAGAGATGGAAGCGGTAACTTGGCCAGAGTTTTCATCAATTCATCCATTTTCACCCACTGTGCAGAGCTCTGGATATCGAGAGTTAATCTCAGAACTATCTTCATGGTTAATCGCGATCACAGGTTATGACGCAGTGAGTCTGCAACCAAATGCAGGAAGTCAAGGAGAGTTTGCGGGTTTGCTCGCAATCAGAAATTACCATGATTCAAGAGGCGATCATCAAAGAACAATTTGTTTAATTCCATCTAGCGCACACGGTACTAACGCTGCAAGTGCGGTCATGGCGGGAATGAAAGTTGTAGTTGTTGAGTGTGATGAATCTGGAAATGTAAGTCTTGAAGACATAAAAGAAAAGATTGCAGAACATTCTGACAATCTTGCAGCGATTATGGTGACCTACCCATCAACGCATGGCGTTTTTGAATCAGCGATATCCGAGATTTGTGAAATGGTGCATAACGCCGGAGGACAGGTTTACGTTGATGGTGCAAACTTGAACGCGTTAGTTGGACTTTCTCAACCCGGCAAATTTGGAGCCGATGTTTCGCATTTAAATCTTCACAAAACCTTTTGTATCCCTCATGGAGGAGGTGGTCCAGGGGTTGGTCCCGTAATTTCGAAGGCACATCTAGCTCCATTCCTACCAAATCACCCGTTGGATGAAACCGCCGGCCCTAAGACTGGTCCTGGGCCAATTAGTGGTGCTCCATTTGGATCAGCAAATATTTTGCCAATTTCGTGGGCATATATTCGAATGATGGGGGCCGAGGGATTAACTCGCGCTACATCGATAGCAATCTTGTCTGCAAACTACATGGCAACGAAATTAGATCCGTACTTTCCCGTTCTATATACGGGGGAGAAGGGTCGTGTTGCACATGAATGCATCCTGGATCTTCGCGAGATAACCAAATTAAGTGGTGTTACTGTCGATGATGTCGCTAAGCGACTTATGGATTATGGTTTCCATGCGCCTACAATGAGTTTTCCGGTGCCTGGAACACTGATGATCGAACCCACAGAAAGTGAAGATCTTGCAGAGATTGACAGATTTATCTCTGCGATGATTTCAATTCACGGAGAGATTCAAGAGATTTTAGAGGGAATTATTGCCGTGGAAGAATCAGCTTTAAGAAATGCTCCACATACCGTTGAGGCGGTTATCGCTGGTGAATGGAACCGTTCGTATACCCGCGAATTCGGTGCATTACCTGAAAAAAGAGATGGTTTGATTGCTGGGGAAATAATTGGGCTAAAGGGTAAGTATTGGCCGGCAGTGGGGCGTATAGATGGTGCTTATGGGGACCGAAATCTGGTTTGTTCGTGCCTGCCCATCTCCGAATTCGCTTAGGTTTACATAATGTAACTTATCGGCGTTAGCGGTAGGCTCGACGAGTAGTCAGAATCAATATGCCTAGAGTGAGAAACCCAGCCCATCCACCCAGCATATCTCTCGGCGTCTGGCCTTCTATTAAATCTACATTTGCTCGAATACTTTCTGCAGTTCCCATAGTTGATTTTTGAAGAACTTTGCCATTGTGATCAATTACGGCTGAGTATCCAGTTGTCGATACAGAAACAATATTTCGACCATGTTCGATTGCACGAACTCTTGTCATTGCAAGCTGTTGTGCGCTTTCAGCCGACATTCCAAAGGTTGCACTATTGGTTTGAACCGCTAGAAGGTTCGAGTTTTTGGCTGCGTTGTGCAGTATTGAATCATCAAGGAGTTCAAAACAAATGACAGGAGCAATCTTTACATTATCGATTGTAAAGATGTTATTTGCACCGTCTCCAGGCTCAAAATCCTTGACACGATCAACCAAAGGTGAAACAAGCTTAGCGATGGAGCGTATCGGGATATATTCACCAAATGGAGTTAGATGCTGTTTGATGTAGATTTTTGGATTCGTATCATCCCAAAGTATCGAAGTATTTAAGAGTTTTTCACCTTTACCCAGGACTGCACCTATTACTAAAGGCTTTTCTATTGAATTAAGCGCTTTCGATACATCAGGATAAACAAATGGATCCACGTCAACTGAATTCTCGGGCCACAAAATAAAGTCGACTTTGGAATCTTTTAACATCTCTTGTTTCGTGAGTTCCAGATGATTATTGAATACTTCTTTCGCCCTAGAGTTAAAATCCAAACCAAATTGTGGAACATTGCCTTGAATCATCAAGACTTCAGTTGTACCAATGCTCTGTAGTTGAAACGGTACTAAAAGAAATAATGCAGGTACTAATGGTATTAAAGATAAGCGTTTCTGCGAAAGGATAAAGAGAAATATCGCAATTAGCAATACAAAGCTGGATAAAGCGACCGATCCCCCAATGGCAGCGATACGGGCGTAAGGAGCATCAGCCTGTGTGTAGGCCAATCTTGTCCAACCAAATCCCCCAAATGGAAAATGATTTCTCACCTCTTCCATTACTATGAAAACAATCGGATAAATCGAAATACCCCATCGGGCTACCAACGCTAATGGAATATAGAAAATAGCTAACCCTATAGAAAGTATTAGCCAAGGTAATGAGCCAACAAATGTACTGCTCCAATGTAAAACAATTGCATTAAAAACAAGTGCGAAAATGAATGCAGAGATAACCTTATATTTAGTGCGGTGCATCGCATAGATATGTGAGGCTATTGCTAATGGCGCTAGCCACCACTTCCCCACTGGCTCGTAGGCCAACGACAAGACAAATCCAGATAAACCTGAAAGAAATACTCCTACCAACCTAATGCACTGATCAAACGATCTACGCTAGCCCCCAAGGCATAACGTTCCTTAAATTGATAGATTGATGAAAGATCTGTTGGTGCCTTTGGAAGTGCTAGATCTACTTTTGGCAAAGGAACATCCCTTGCAACACAAACTAAAGTAGGCGCGATCTTTAAATATTCAGCTCCAGCAATTATCTTTTTAGCTAAAGCCGGAGCGAGATTCTCGTGAGCATTTTTAGCACCCTCTAAAGCCTCTTCAACGGATGCAAAGGAGTTGGCGATGATTGCAGCGCCTTTCTCCCCAATACCTTTTACGCCGGGTAGTCCATCTGAAGGATCTCCTCGAAACATTGCAAAAAGATCGTACCTATCCCCCGGAATAGAGTATTTATCGGCAACGTATTTAATATCCACTAAATCATGTTGTGATAGACCCTTAGCCAGATAAACAACCTTTACATCTTTCTTATCGTCGACTACTTGGAAGAGATCTCTATCACCCGTAACTATTCGGATCGGACCTTTCTCGATGTGTGCATAAGTTGCCATGACGTCATCGGCCTCATAATCATCAACGCCTACTACCGGTATTCCAAAGAGATCAAGTAGATCCAAGAGAATTGGAATTTGAGGAGTCAGCGTCTCCGGTTCCTCTTCAGCGTCACCATCTTCTTCTATGCGGTTTGCTTTGTAATCTGGAAAAATATCGACCCGCCAGCTAGGTCGCCAATCCCCATCTAGACATGCGACTAATCGATCTGGTTTGTAGGCCTGCACTAATCGAGCGGTCATATCAACATAACCTCGCACTGCATTCACTGATATTCCATCGGGAGAAAGCATCGTGTCCGGCATACCGTAATAGGCGCGATACCAAAGTGATGCACTGTCTAAAAGCATAAGAGTCATAAATCTCCCATTAGATATGCGACCACACCGCGATCGATCTTTTTAACCGCATCTTTACATGCAGAACGCAAACCCTCACTTGCACCGGCAATTTGATTGAGAAGATCAATGAGTTGTTTTGTTGATCTGACAAAGTCACCTACAGACATGTCACTGCCTTTAAGCACGTTACTCAAAGAATTTCCCATAGCCCAACGATAAGAGCTAAAAACAAAGCCCGCATCGGGCTCACGTTGAGTTTTAACTCCAAAATCACTTTCAATATTTTCGAGTTCTGCCCATAGTGCTACCACTTCCGTGATGGTTGATGTGACTTTCGCACTGGGCATCTTTGGTGCAATATTTTCCGCCGATCTTGACTCAAAGATCATGCATGAAGCAACTGATAGCAGTTCGACACTGTTTAGATCATCTAATAAGCCTCTGCGAATAGATTCAGTGAGCAAAAGATCTGACTCTGCATAGATCTTTGTCAGAATCTTTCCCTGTGCAGAAGGCTTCTCGCCATGGATGTAATCTAAGTGATCGAGTACTTGGCAGATTTGATCAAATGTTTTGGCAATAACATGAGTTCTATTTTCTACCCTAGAGGTTAATCCGTCGTTTTCTCTCGTCAGGCGTCCCGCTCGCTCTGCCAAACGCGCATGATCTTCACGTTCTGCGCAACCGTGACATGGATGGGTCTTCATGTTTTTCCGAAGATCAGATAACTCCCCTTCTAAATGTCCTCTTTGTCTGTTGTCAAAAGTTTTACGTTGGTCACGTCTGCTTAATAAAACTTCAACTTCTTTAATAGATCTGCGAATCCGGGCATAGTCAGCGAAATCTCCCATATGACAGGTTGCATCCTTCATTAACTCTTGAATTGATGCCTCATTTTTTCGAATCTGACGAGTCAACCCCACTACCGCTCTATCGGCTTGAAACTGAGCGAACGATGATTCAAGTGAACGACGGGCTCTCTCCCGACCAAATTGCGCGATCAAGTTGATCGACATGTTGTAAGAGGGAGAAAAAGATGAACGCAAAGGATATGTACGTGTTGATGCCAAACCTGCCGCTGCTGCAGAGTCGACAGTTGGTGACCATTGAATTACGGCATTTCCCTCAATGTCGATTCCTCGGCGACCGGCACGACCTGTTAGTTGTGTGTATTCACCAGGAGTGATGGGAACATGAGCTTCACCATTGAACTTCACGAGTTTCTCTAAGACAACAGTCCGCGCTGGCATGTTGATGCCTAATGCCAAAGTCTCCGTTGCAAAGACAGCTTTTACTAGCCCTCTTTGGAATAGATCTTCAACTGCGCCTTTAAAGCTTGGAAGTAGTCCAGCATGATGTGCTGCGATGCCACGCTCTAACGCGGTTAGCCAATCAGAAAAGCCGAGCACTTCCAAATCCTCTTCGGCAATATTCTGTGTATAGCGAAGGGCTGTTGCCCGTATTTCTTCTCGCTCCTGCGGTGAAGTTAATCGAAGACCAGCATGTAAACATTGCTTGACTGCGGCATCGCAGCCTATTCGCGAAAATATAAAAGTTATCGCGGGTAGCAGATTCTCACCTTGTAGTTTTTCAACAATGTCAGATCGTGAAAGGCGATCACTTGAATCATCAAAGCGCGAGCGACGATTGCGACCTAGCGAGGTTCGCCGTATCGCCTCCCTTTCCCGTTTTAATATTTCGGGATTCACGCGTCCTGGCTGTTCAAAAAGATCTAGGAGTCGATTTCCAATCAGTACATGCTGAAAAAGAGGAATTGGCCGGATTTCACTAACAATAACCTCGGTTTCACCACGAATCTCCCCCAGCCACTCTCCAAACTCTTCAGCATTTGAAACAGTTGCGGAAAGTGAAATTACCTGCACGCTCTCCATTAGGTGAATCAAAACCTCTTCCCAAACAGCTCCGCGGAACTTGTCGGCTAGATAATGGACTTCATCCATTACTACAGCTCCCAAGTTTGTAAGAGTATTGGAACCCGCATAGAGCATGTTTCTAAGTACTTCGGTGGTCATCACAAGAATATCTGCTTCAGAGTTGATACTCGTATCTCCAGTCAACAGACCAACCCGATCCTCACCGAATTTTTCTGCAAACTCGGAATATTTCTGGTTAGAAAGTGCTTTTATCGGAGTTGTGTAAAAACATTTCTTTCCAGCTTGAAGTGCATAATATGCTGCGAACTCCCCAACAACTGTTTTTCCCGCACCCGTCGGAGCTGCTACCAGAACACCTTTTCCATCTTCAACGGCGTGGCAAGCTGAAATTTGAAATGGATCGAACTCAAAATCAAAAGTTTGAACAAAAGCGGTTGTAATAGGATGCATACCGCGTTTTTTTGCCGCGGCGTATGAGGCGGCAGGCGTAGTCATGGTCTCCATCCAAGCATCGCATCAGAAACACATTCGGCGTTTACAGGTAGTTGACCTATTCGTTCTCCGTCACTGTAGGCAACTGCGTTTGATTCAATACGAACTTTTTTGCTACGGACTATCTCTACAGCGGGATGATCTATATGCGCCCCAATAAAGACAGAGGGGAAGGTTTTGATGAACTCGATTTTTGAGACGGGATGTAAAACCATTACATCAAAAAACCCATCGCTCATATCAGCGTTGGGACAAACCAACATCCCTCCCCCGTATGAACGCCCATTACCGACTGCAATTAACATCGCCTGCGTAGAGATAGTACGATCATCCAGTTGAATTTCGTAATCTTTTGGTTTAAACCTTGGTAGTTCAATGGCAATACTCACATTATATTTCATCGGACCCTTAGGCCAGTTAAGCTTATTGGCACGCTCATTAACTATCGCATCAAAACCAGTCGAAAGAACACTTGCGAACCACTCTCCATCAACCAAACCCAGATCCATAGGCGTAGGTTCATTGTTGAGCACATGGTTAAGTTGACTATCAACATCGGATAGGTCCCAACCAAGAGACCTGACAAAATCGTTACCTGTACCTGCTGGAATAACGGTAATTGGAATGTGGGCCGGGATAACTTTCTGTAAAACTATGTGAAGGAGCCCATCTCCTCCCACTGCAATAATCCCCTGACATTTTGGATGAGTTCTAAGAAAGCTTTCTAGATGATCAGTTAGCGCTATCGCTGACTTTCCAGTAATAATCGTATAGGGCACTGATGCATTGCTGAGGAAACCAGCCACATAGGTTCCGACCGTTGCACCTTTACCTTGACCCGCGACAGGATTAATCACCAGGGCCCACATAGTACGAGCCTATCTTTTAATCTGAGATAGAAGTCGGAGATTCGATTGATGAACTCCCTAATTCTGTTTTATCCACTCGCTTATCCCGGGCTCTATCAACTAAGACTGCGATAAAACCGGCCATGAAGTACAAAACCATGATGGGTATCGCAAGTAGAAGCATCGTAAATGGATCGGCAGTGGGCGTAAAAGCAGCAGAGAAGAGAAAAATACCGAAGATCCAGATTCGCCAAGGCCGCAGAATCGTTTTTCCTCTTAAGAAGCCGATGAGGTTAAAAGTTAATAGGAAGACCGGTAACTCAAATGCGAGACCAAATAAGAGAATGATACGCAAAACAAAATCCAAGTAATCATCAAAGCGAACCAGGTTGTTGAGTGCTTCTGGTGTAAAACCGAAAAGCACTTTTATTGCAAGAGGCAGAATTAAATATCCTAGCGTCGCGCCGAATGCAAAAAAAGGCGTCGCCGATAAGATGAAGAGAAAGCTATTGCGCTTCTCCTTGCGGTGTAGCGCTGGAGCTATAAATGCCCATAACTGATACAGCCAGAAGGGAGCGGAGATAATTACGCCAGTAAGCAAAGCTACTTTCATCTGCAAATTCAACGGTCCCAAAACGCCACTGATATAGAGCGCACCACAATTGGCTGAACCAGAGAGCTGTGCCGTTTTTAAATCACAAACTGGTTCGGCAAGCGTTGTGATGATGGTGTTGTAAAAATACCAACCAGCGCCCGAGGCAAGAAATATCGCTATGGCTGCGCGTACAACTCTTTTACGAAACTCCCGTAAATGATCTAGTAACGGCATCCTCGCGTCATTGGTAGACGCCATTGGTTTACTTCTCTGAATTTCCTTCTTCATTGACTGGCTTGTCGTCCGCCTTCATTTCCTTCATCTCACTCTTGAAGATACGCATAGAGCGACCGAGAGAACGTGCTGAATCTGGAAGGCGTTTTGCACCAAAGAGAACCAAAACCACTACAAGTAGAACGATAATTTCGCGTGCGCCTAGATTCATTTAGAACTCCAACCGTGGTCGTTTGTAATTACGCCGAGTTTACACCAGGTTGATAACTTCTCATAGGCTCTATTTCTAGGCGTATCGGTCCGAGAGCAATTGGGCCCGGTCAGCAATTTCTTTGCGTAATTCTGGAGGAGAAAGCAGTTCTACATCAGATCCAGTTGCTAATACGGCACGTTGAATCCATTCACTTGAGAAGGAGGAAAGTTCGACGGTTAACTCTTGGGACTTGGGATTTTCTCCTAATAAATGATCCAAATTGAAGCGCTCGACTAGATCTCGTGTTAGTTGCTTAATCTTGATCGTGTAGCGGATTTTCTCACTTTCAATGCCATCTGTGTCGATTAAATCCATTGAAGTATCGGCGCGACTGAGCTCGACGTCCAATTCTGACAAAGATAAAATACGATCAACTCTAAAAACTCTTAGCGCTTTTGCATTTCTGCAATAGGCCCGAAGATAACTATTTCCATCTCCTTCAGTAATTGCTAGCGGCGCTATTTTTCTCACGGAGATCTCATCAGAGTAAAGAGAGTGATATCTGATCTCGACATCCTTAGAAGCACTGATGGCCTCTATTAACGGCGAGATAATCGCGGGGTTAATAGCGTGCGAGACAGTAACGGCACGAGGAACCCCTATTTGATTTGCAAATCGATCTTTAAGTAGCTCTATTTGTGTTTGTAAATCTTTTCTCTCCAAAGGAATCTGTTGCTGCAAGAGTTCTAGGCCAAGCATCAACGCTAAACCCTCATCGAAAGAGATATTTCGAGGTTTAGAAAGAGTCAATGCATTCCGAATCGTGACATATCCTGACTCAAACTCTAAGTCCATTAATTCAAGTGGGGTGTAGCCAGGCAAACCGCACATCCAAAGCGTAGTCAGGTCAGAATTTATTTGTGCGGTTGATACCCCAAAATCTTTTGCTAAATCTTGGACCGAGATGCCCTGATTCGAGTTCAAGTATGGAACTAGGTCAAGTAAGCGCGCAGTTCGCAAAAGTGGAGCTGATAAATCTTTACTCATGATCAGCCAAAATTTCTTGGAGTGAGGTTTTAATCATCTCGACTAGCTCTTCGGGTGCTCGTACTAAAACGTCATCTCCGTGCCATAAAGCGAGTGAACGTAGATTGTCCAAACTTACAATTGGAATCTCCAAACGATCCCACTCCCCTAAATCTTTTGATGACGTCGCAAGATTTCGGATGAGTTGGCCTTTACCCTTTTGAACGTCGAAAACCGCCATTTTGTTTGATTGTGATTTACTTAAAGATTGGTGAAAATCAAAATCCTTGGGCGCTTCGAAATCCTTCTGTGGTTCAGTTTTTTCAACGTGACCAATCATGCGATCTAACCTGAATATACGAACTTCTTGATTCTCTTGATCCACACTTGCTACATACCAAAATCCCAGATGAGTAGCTAGTGCAAAAGGAATAACAGTACGGTTTTGTCTTCCTAGATCTTTGGATATGTAGTTAAAATGCAATAATGAAGATTCTGATATCGCACTACTGATGATTTCTATGTCTTGCCCACTAGTGGAGAGCTTGGAATGAATCGCTGGGATATCTAGCTCATTTGCTGGGATACCTATTGAACGCAGTTTACGTAGTACTCGATGCGCCGCCTGATCTAGGGCTGCACCCTGCCAACACTGTGCAGCCAACGAAAGTAAGGAAAGATCTAGAGGTGAAAGAAGACCAAGATTTAATTGATAGGTATCAGAATTTATTCTGTAGCCCGCTTCGTCCTGAAATACGGGATCAAAACTTCCTACTGAAATTTCAATTCCTAAAGCTCTCAGGTCGTCTTTGTCGCGCTCAAACATGCGCTCTTTGGTTTCCAGTGTTCCTTCATAACCTTCGACGGTTCTAAAAATCTCGGACTTGGTTAAGAACCTCTTTGTTGCTAGAAGAGCAATTGTTAAATTAACTAAACGTTCAATCTTCCGAGACACCGTATGCACCTTTAGCAGGACGGCGACGCCTAGCCAAAACTTGAACGCCAGGTGCCATGCGCCGACTTTGAATGAGAAAACCTGTGTGACCTATCATTCTTTGTTGAGGTCTGACTGCAAGACCTTCATGGTGCCATCCGCGTACCAAAGTCTCAGAACTCTCGGGTTCGGTAAATCGGCCATCATTTTTTAAGGCCTCTGCAGTGGCAGAAAGTTGAGTAGTCGTCGCTACATATGCCAGGAAGACTCCACCTGGTCGAAGTGCTTGCGCTGAAGTATCTATGCACTCCCATGGTGCGAGCATGTCCAATACAACGCGATCATAATTTGCCTCAAAAGTTTTATCCTGCAAATCTCCAACTTCTAGTGCCCAGTTTTTGATCTCTCCTGAGAAATACTCCTGAACATTTGTTTTAGCTATATGTGCAAAATCCTCTCGCCGTTCGATCGAATGAACCGATCCACCATCGCCTACCGCGCGAAGTAACGAAATAGTTAAAGCACCACTTCCTACGCCGGCTTCGAGAACGCGCGCTCCAGGATAGATATCTGCAACACCGATGATCATTGCTGCGTCCTTGGGATAAACAATTGTTGCCCCACGAGGCATGGTCAAAACAAAATCTGACAACAAGGGTTTGAAGGCGGAAAAAGAGAGTCCGGCAGTGGTGCTAACAACAGAACCTTCCGGCAACCCGATTAAGTCATCGTGTGTAATCCATCCCTTGTGTGTATGCCACTCTTTACCGGGAGTAATTGTGAAGCTGTACAACTTTCCTTTCGGATCGGTCAATTGAATCCGATCGCCTGCAGAAAAGAAACCAAGGTTAGACACGGGAGCATCTTAGGCGAATTAAACAGGTTGGGTAGGAGTATCTTGCGCAACATGAGTATCAATCAACCGCTACGTCTGTCCCCTAGCGCTGTGAGTGAGTACCAAAACTGCCCACTTCTATATCGCTATCGTAAGATTGATAAGTTGCCCGAACCGCCCTCACTGGATGCGGAAAGAGGAACACTAGTACACACCGTGCTACATGACCTTTTTGAATCTGTGGCTGCCAATAGAACACCGCAGACCGCAGTAGATCTACTTCCTTCACGATGGAGGGCACAGATCGAAGCAAAGCCAGAATTAAATGACCTCATAACAAATGAAAAAGAATGGCTCGATCGAGCTGCCTCACTTCTTGAAACATATTTTACTGTTGAAGATCCCAAAGCATTTGAGGCAACTCATAGAGAGATACATCTAGAAAATGACTTAGCAGAAGGTATCTACCTACATGGTTATGTTGATCGCCTAGATGTTGCTCAAACCGGAGAAGTTCGAATTGTGGATTACAAATCAGGAAAGGCACCAAAGCCAGGATGGGAAGAGAAAGCCCTTTTCCAGTTACGCGTTTACGCTCTTTTGTATTGGAAGAACAACGGTGTTTTGCCCAGGTTGCTGCAATTAATTTATCTTGGTGACGGAAAACTTGTGAAAAGCCAGCCTACTTTGGCTGATTTAGAGTCAACAGAAAAAACTCTTATACGAGTTGCGAAAGATATCTCAACCTCTATCGAGAAGGAATACTGGCCCCCTAATCCGACAAGATTGTGCGATTGGTGTTTCTTTAAAAAAATATGCCCTGCTCACAACCCCTAAATTTTTATCGTAAAATCTGCTTTCAGCGCCTTAAGTTTCTCAAACGAAAGCTCGCTAAGAGATTTGATACTTCTAACTCTTTCACTTTCTTGAACGTGGACCATGTGGGGTACAGCAATTAACCAGGCTCCACTTTCAATTACAGCCTGCATACCCGGTAGTGAATCTTCAAAAACTAGACAGTTTTCAATGTTGCTTTGAGAAATAGATGCAGCCTTTAAATAACCTTCTGGATCAGGTTTGGTCTTTAAAACATCATCTCGACTGAGGGAAAAAGGAAAAAGATCCTTTCCAATATTCTCAAGCACCGCTTCCACGATCACGCGGGGGCTAGCTGAGACTAAAGCAGTTTTTATTCCACAGGACTTTAGAGATTCAACAAGTTCAATCGCTCCGGGCATTACTGTTGTGTTGGTTCGCATTCTCTCGGCCTGCCTTTTAATTAAATCTTCAACGAAATACGAAGATTGTTCAAGATTGTTGCACTTCTGGGACATGTAATCTCCTAATTTTTCTAGCGGCCCACCTAAACAAGCAATCTGATCTTCTTTCGTCCATTGATAGCCAAAAGGAGCAACCACTTCCCGTTCTGAAATCAGCCATTGCGGTTCTGAATCAACCGTAAGGCCGTCCATGTCGAAAAATACGGCGTCGAAAAAATCAGACATGGATTTTAATTCGCATTGAAATATTTTGCTTCTGGATGATGAACAATTATCGCTGAAGTCGACTGTTCGGGATGGAGTTGGAACTCTTCGGATAGTTCAACACCAATACGCTCAGGTTCAAGCAACGCACACAGTTGCACCTGTTGTTCCAGATCAGGACAAGCTGGATAACCAAATGAGTATCTAGAACCTCTATAGCCCTGATCAAGAACTGCTTGGAGTTCAGGTGCGTCTTCTTCGTGAACATGAAGTTCCTCGCGCATGCGAGCGTGCCAATGTTCAGCAAGGGCTTCAGTGAGTTGCACTGATAAACCGTGCAGTTCCAAGTACTCACGGTACTTATCTGCAGCAAAAAGTTTTGCAGCGGCCTGACTTACAGAAGCTCCCATAGTCACAACATGGAAGGCGACAACATCAGTGTTACCAGAATCCTTCGAAGCAAAAAAATCACTAATGCACAATCGACGATCTCGACGCTGTCTTGGGAATGTGAATCTAAGGCGTTCTTGACCCTTCTTAACACCTTCATGATGAAGAATTACAAGATCATTGTCTTGGCTGTAGCAGGGAAAATAGCCATAAACAACCGCAGCATTTAGCCAGCCATTAGACTGAACTTCATTAATTAATGAACGAAGACGAGGACGACCTTCCTTCAAAACCATCTCTTCATATTCGCCACGATTACCTTTTAAGCCCCATTGCCCCACAAATAACGCACGTTCATCCAACATGCCAGAGTAGTCGGCGAGTGAAATTCCTTTAACAACTCTTGAACCAAAGAACGGTGGAGTTGGTATTGAAACATTTATGCTGACATCACTTCGCTTTGTATCAATAGGAAGATCAGATTCTTTCACACGCGTATTGACGGTCTTTCGTTCCTTCAAAGGCGGTAATGCAGCTCCTTCCTCACCTCGTTTTACTGCCATGATCGAATCCATTAAACGTAGACCTTCAAAAGCATCTCTGGCATAACGTACCTCGCCAGGAAAAATACTAGCTAGATCTTGTTCAACATAGGCGCGAGTAAGAGCTGCTCCCCCGAGAACAATTGGCCATCGTTGGTCTAGTCCACGTGAGGTGATTTCTTCTAAATTCTCTTTCATGATTACCGTTGATTTAACAAGTAGACCACTCATCCCAATAGCATCAGCATTAGCCTCAATTGCACCGTCGATTATCTGATTGATGCTTTGTTTTATGCCAATATTTGCCACACGATAGCCATTGTTCGTCAAAATAATGTCCACTAAGTTCTTGCCGATATCGTGAACATCACCCTTAACCGTTGCAAGCAACATTATGCCCCGGCCTTCATCGCCTGTTTTCTCCATAAATGGTTCAAGAATAGCCACCGCTGTCTTCATTACTTCTGCGCTTTGGAGGACGAAAGGCAACTGCATTTCACCTTTTCCGAAAAGCTCTCCAACGACCTTCATACCTTCCAAAAGATGGTCATTAATTATTTGTAGTGGTTTTGTTCCCTGATCCATTGCCAACTTTAGGTCGTCTTCTAAACCAACTTTTTCTCCATCAATTATTCTGCGCTGCAAGCGATCAAATAAAGGCAAAGCAGCCAAGGCTTCGGCGCGAGCATTCTTACTTGAAGCAAGTTCCACACCTTCAAAAAGCTGCAAAAACTCTTGAAGAGGATCGTATGTACATTCTGAACCTTCAAAAACTCTACGATCGTAAATCAGATCGAGAGCTACTTCCTTAGCGCGCTCATCAATTCGATTCATTGGGGTAATTTTGGAAGGGTGAACTATTGCAGAATCCAATCCGGCTTGAACGCATTCATGTAGAAACACTGAATTCAGAACGATTCGAGATGCTGGATTCAGACCAAATGAAACATTACTTACACCCAATGTTGTCTGAACTTCAGGGAACTCTTCTTTAAGCTTTCTTATAGCATTGATAGTTTCTATGCCATCTTTACGGGTCTCTTCTTGTCCTGTTGCAATCGGAAACGTGAGACAGTCGATCAGAATATCTCCAACATTCATCCCCCAGTTATCACGTAAATCTACGATTAAACGACGCGCCACCCTTAACTTCCAGTGGCAATCTCTTGCTTGACCCTCTTCATCAATTGTGAGGGCGACGACACCAGCGCCATGTTCTTGAACTAAAGGCATTATTTTCGCAAATCTAGAGTCGGGTCCATCTCCATCTTCATAGTTCACGGAATTAATTACACATCGTCCCCCGAGGTGTTCCAGCCCAGCTTTTAAAACTAAAGGTTCAGTTGAATCTAAAACGATTGGCAATGTACTAGCGGTTGCAAATCGCGATGCCAGTTCAGCCATGTCAGCTGCACCATCTCTGCCAACATAGTCAACCGAAAGATCTAACATGTGCGCACCTTCTCGGATCTGATCTCTTGCTATCTCAACGCACTTCTCCCAATCTTCCGAAAGAAGAGCATCGCGAAATGCCCGCGAGCCATTTGCGTTGGTACGTTCACCAATCGCCAAATAAGTTTTATCTTGTCTGAAAGGTACGTATTGATAAAGCGAGGAAGCACCAGGTTCAATTGTGGTTTTTCGTTTGGGAACGCTTCTGCGATCCAACTTCTTAACAACTGCTTCAAGATGCAACGGAGTAGTTCCGCAACATCCCCCGATGAGAGTGATGCCATAATCTTTTACAAAGGTATCCAACGCTTCTGCTAATTCATCCGGACCAAGAGGATAACTTGCACCTTTGGGACCTAGAACTGGAAGTCCAGCATTTGGCATGACAGAGATAGCAACATCTGCATTTTTACTCAAATATCTAAGATGTTCAGACATTTCGGCAGGTCCAGTGGCGCAGTTGAGACCGATAAGGTCAACTCCGAGAGGTTGCAGGGCATTGAGTGCAGCTCCAATTTCGGAGCCCACCAACATTGTGCCGGTTGCTTCAACGGTAACTTGAGCAATTAAAACGATATCCCTACCAGATTCCTCTATTGCTAAACGTGCCCCGTTAACTGCAGCTTTAACCTGTAAGAGATCTTGCGCAGTTTCAATGAGTAAAGCGTCACTGCCGCTATCTACCAGTCCCTTAGAAGCTAAGTAATAAGCATCTTTAAGTTTCTTATAACTGGTATGTCCAAGGCTAGGTAATTTTGTTCCTGGTCCTAAAGAACCGAGAACAAATCTTGGTTTGTCAGGAGTAGAGAAAGCATCCGCGGCCTGGCGTGCAATTACTCCTCCGGCAAAAGCAAGTTCATAAATTCGATCCTCGATCCCATACTCTGCCAAATTTGCCCAGTTAGCGCCAAAAGTATTGGTTTCGATTGCATCAACACCAACCCTTAAATAGGCATCGTGGACTGAGCGCACAATATCTGGACGGCTGACATTTAGAATTTCGTTACAGCCTTCATGGTTTTGGAAATCTTCCAATGTTGGATCAGCGTCCTGGAGCATCGTTCCCATCGCACCATCAGCGATCACTACGCGGGTAGAAAGGGCTTTACGAAGCAATCCCTTTGGTTGGTCTATCTTGCGCGTATTCACTTGGACAAGGTTACCGTAAGGTTGCTTTCGTGGAGATTCTTCAGATACCAATGCTGCGCAACCCAGTCATGCTAATTGCGTTTTCCGGTTGGAACGATGGCGCCGAAGCAGCATCTGGTGCGATAGATCACCTCCTATCAGCATGGCAAGAATCCAACGATGATGTTGTACCTGTTTTGATTGCACAGGTGGATTCAGAAGAGTTTTATGATTACCAAGTATCACGTCCACAAGTTCGTATAAACGAGTCTTCACAACGGGAAATTACATGGCCAGGTACTCAGATATTCGGTCTATCAATGCCTTCAATGCAGAGGGACCTGGTTATCGTCACCGGTGTTGAACCGTCTATGCGTTGGAAGTCTTTTTCTCGTGAAGTTTTAGATATCGCAGATGATTTAGAGGTGTCTTTGATTGTCACTGTCGGTGCAATGCTTTCAGATTCACCTCATACTCGTCCGATAAAAATTATCGCAACATCTGCCAGTTCCAACTTAGCTATAAAGTTTGATCTGCAACCTTCTACTTACCAAGGTTCAACGGGAATTATCGGTGTCCTGCAAGATGGTTGTGCAAAGCGTGGCATCGATTCTCTCTCACTCTGGGCATCTGTTCCTCATTACGCCCCGAACGCCCCTTCACCGAAAGCTTCTTTGGCTTTGATCCAAGCAATAGAGGAATACCTTGAGATAACTATTCCGCTCGGGGCACTGCCGGAACAGGCCGAAGAATGGGAGCTTTCTGTAAATCAACTTGCGTCAGAAGATGCCGATGTTGCTGAGTATGTGAAATCACTAGAGGTTAGCAAGGATGCGGTCGAACTACCCGAAGCATCCGGAGAGACCATTGCAAAAGAATTTGAAAGATATTTACGTCGCCACCAAGAAGAATAACTATTTAATTGCAAAACCAAGTAGATTTTTCATTACGAAAGAGATCTGCTCAATATTCCCGCCAGTCTCACCATTTAGAGTTGCATCAACCCAATTATTGACTGCTATTACGACTGAGGATGTGTCCAAGTCGTTAGAAAGAAACTCGACGATACTCACTGCAAGTGCATCTGTTGGAGCAACAGCTTTCAAACTCATAACCTGTCTTAATCTTGCCACTTCCTCTGTTGCCTGTACCAATCTTTCATTAGTCCACATTCGTTCGGTTCGGTAGTGCTCACGCATTAACGCCCACCGAATTGCAAAAGGATCGACGCCACTTGCCAACAGGGTTGATACAAAAACTAGATTTCCTTTGCTCTTGCTCATTTTTTCTCCATCCAGACCGATCATTCCGGCATGAACGTAATGTGATGCGAGTTCTTTGCCTGACATTGCACGAGCCTGTGAGGCACACATCTCATGGTGAGGAAAAATTAAGTCACTGCCCCCACCTTGTATATCAATTAATGTCTCCTCGGTGGAATCAGGTTGCAAGTATTTCATTGCGATGGCGGTGCACTCGATGTGCCAGCCGGGACGACCGAAACCATGTGTCGACGGCCAACCCGGTTCATTCGGGCGTTGCTGCATCCAGATAAGACAGTCCAGTGCATCTTTTTTGCCTGACAAGGTTGGATCTCCACCTCGTTGTGAAAACAGTTCGGCCATCTCTGATTTACTCAGGTGGGAAATACTTCCGAACTTTCCATCATGATTAACGGAAAAATACCAATCTTCTTTAATTTGATACGTGCTTTTACTTCTGGTCATGTCATCTATTGCTTGAGTAACAAGTGGTATTGATTCAATCGCACCCATATAACTTGTTGGTGGAATCACGTTGAGAGCTTCCATATCTTGTCTAAAGAGTTCAATTTGATCTGCTGCAAGTTCATCCCACTTAACGCCATCTCGAACAGCTCTCTCTAATAGTGGCTCGTCGATGTCGGTAATATTTTGTACATAGTTAACCGCAGCACCACTTGCGAGCAAGAGACGGTGAATAAGGTCAAAAGAAAGATACGTTGCAGCATGCCCCAAATGGGTCGCGTCATATGGAGTGATCCCACAAACATACATGCGATAGATTTGCTTCTTGGAGAGAACCTTCTTAGTTGAAGAGGCTGTATCGGTTAGTCGAAATTGCGGAAAAACGAAAGATGCCGAAAGATCATTTACTAATACCGGGCTCCAGGCTTTCATATTCGAATTCTATGTCAGATAGCAAATAAAGATTAAAAAGCGGGCCAAGGAACTGGTGGCCAATGTGGGGATGGTTCCGGAAAAATCTGGCTCTGTAGAAGGCGATCCACTCGATTACCAAGGGCTTGAATCTCCTCGCCCGTTAACAACGGAGAAAGAACTTCACCCAGTTCACCAATAAGACCCTGTTTGCATTTTCTCAATAGGGAAATCTCATCATCGGTAAGGTTTTCTCCTGACCACTGCCAAAGAACTGTTCTTAATTTGTCGTCCTTATGAAAAGTCACTCCATGATCACAACCAAATAAACCGTCTCCTACCGTCGGAAGAAGGTGGCCAATTTTGCGATCAGTATTATTGATGATTGCATCAAATAGAGCCATTTTTCTAAGCTCTTCGCGGTCTTGAGAGAAGTATTCGGACAAGTCAATCGACTCATCGATAACTATCCACTCCTGAACCATTCCTTGACCGTATGGACCGTCCCTTAGAACCGTAAAAGGGACTAAATCTAGTGATAGGTATTTGCTTAAACAGTATGCGGCGAATTCTCGGTGAGCAAGACATCCTTGGTCAAAATCCCAAAGCGGGCGCTCTCCAGCAACCGGTTTGTAAATGCAGATAATCTCTTGGTCCTCATGAATTACATGTGCATAGAGAGTAGCATTTGATGCATCCACCAAGCGTCCAGTGACCGTTAGTTCACCTTTTGAAATGGCAGATTGCCTGCTCTGACTGCTATTCACGTTCTCATTACCTTTTGTATCCATTTGCACGAGGGCATAAGTGTCCTCGTGGGTCAATCGGTATCGAACAAAACGGACACGGCAGACGTCCAGCATTTACAACTGATTTGGAGCGTAGCGCAAATGATTGGGCAGTTCCCAGATTTACAGACAATGACAGAACTTGATCATCCGTTTCATCGGCTTCGGTAGCTGCTTCAAAGAATTCAAACTTAATCGATTTAACTTCGTTGTCCCATGCAATGGATATGGCGTTCGTGATGAATAGTGCGTCAACTGGAGAATCAAGTGGTGCATCGTCAACTGAGGCCACTTCGATTGTTTCAAATGGATTAGATCGTTTTATCTCTGCGATTATAACTTCAAGTCGGGCAACTATTGCCCGAACCTGGTCCTTCTCAATTGCTACTGAATAGACATTTCGATCTTTTCTTACTTGAACAAAAAATTCCCTCTCCCCTGGTGCCCCTACCGTTCCAACAACAAAACGATCTGGACCAGAAATTTCATACCTCACTTACCGCCTCCGCCACCGAGCAAATTTGCAGATCTTTTTTTCGCAGTCAAAAGATCAGTCACAACTGCTCGATTATCATTTAGGAGCAGAATGCGAGGTTTTGCCAGTGAAAAATCAACAATGCTAATGGAGGCTGGATCAATAATGATTCGTTGGAACTCATCGATGTGCATTCCAAGAGAGTCTGCAACAATTGACTTTATGACATCGCCATGGCTAACGATTACTAATGGGGCTTTAACTTTCCTATTTATGCTTTTATGAATAGATAGCAATGCCCTAGTTTGCATCTCCAAGATGCCTTCGCCTTTCGGGAAGTACATTTGACTAGGCGTATTTTGAACTACTGACCAAAGCTTATTTTTGCAAAGAACTGAGAGTTTTTTGCCTGACCAATCGCCATAATCAACTTCAGTCAAACCGTGATCTATTGTTGGTTTCTGATCAATAGATTTTGAACTCGTGTTTCTGTTTAACCACGGAGAAATGGTTTCTAAACACCGCTCCATGGGAGATATTCGAATTTCATGTGGGACAAAATCTCCCAGTCTTCGCGCAAGATCTTTTGACTGCTCAATTCCTTCTTTTGAGAGATGAACGTTTGGGCGCCTACCGGATAACACACCTGCCAAGTTGGCTTGTGAATGTGCATGTCTGATCAAAACCACTCGCATAAATCAAAGGTTATCGCAGCTTTGCTCACCCTGCCTTGCTATCGTCGCCCCATGGAAAAACGTCGCGCAGGCAGTAGTGGATTGGAATTGTCGCGCTTGGGCTTGGGAACAATGACATGGGGGCGCGACACTGATGAGATTGAAGCTGCTGACCAATGCCGGGCATACCTTGATGCCGGAGGTAATTTCCTAGATACATCACCAACCTATGGAGACGGTGATAGCGAGCGTTTGATTGGTGGTCTTATTTCTACCTTGTTCAAACGTGAAGAAGTCGTAATAGCAAGTAAGGCTGGGATAAATCTCAATGAGAATGCGCGCAGAATAAATGCAACACGACAGTTTTTGATAGCGGATTTGGATCGAACGTTAGAACGGTTGGGAACAGATTTTGTTGATCTCTGGCAAATACACAGTTGGGATGAGCTGACTCCCATAGATGAAACATTGTCTGCGCTGGATTATGCATACACAAGTGGTCGGGCAAGATATGTTGGAGTGAGTAACTACTCCGGTTGGCAACTGGCAAGAGCAGCAACAAAGCAGCAAAGCAATAGTATGAAAGCCCCTCTTTCTTGTGCTCAGAATGAGTATTCACTTTTGAATAGAAACGCAGAGAATGAAATTCTAGACGCGGCGGAAAATTGCGGTTTAGGTTTTATCGCTTGGGCTCCACTTGGAAGAGGAGTGTTGACGGGTAAATATCGCAATGGAGTTCCAAGTGACTCACGTGCTGCAGCTCCGCATTTTGCCAAACAAGTAGAGCCATACCTTGACGAGCACTCTGCTCGTATTGTTGAAGCGGTGGTCGTTGCTGCACAGGGATTGGGTTACTCCCCCCTTGAAATCGCTTTAGCTTGGGTCCGAGATGCTCCAGGGATTACAACTGCTTTAGTTGGAGCACGTACAGGCGCACAACTACGCGGGATTTTGAAAAGCGAAGAGATCGAGCTTCCATCAATAGTTCGCACTGCACTTGATGATGTGAGTTTCTAAGCGTTCTCCATAAAATCTTTCAAAACAAGTACCCCGAAACTTAATCCATCTATCGGTACTCGTTCGTCTACTCCATGAAACATTGCCATGAAATCAAAATCAGCCGCCAATCGCAGAGGAGAAAATCCATATCCAATAATCCCAAGTTCAGCTAATGCTTTATTGTCCGTACCACCGCTCATAACGTATGGAACAGGGATTGCCTCAGGATCATGCTTCAATAAAGAGAGACACATTTGATCAACTAGATCACCTTCAAAAGGTACTTCTAGAGCTTTATCCCTTGTAATAGTTTGGATTGCAATATCTGGACCAACAATATTTCTTATCGTTTCGTTTAATTCATCCTCATACCCTGGAATGAATCGACCATCTATGACAGCCGAGGCCGAACCGGGAATTACATTTGCCTTATAACCCGCCTCCAACATTGTTGGATTTGCTGTGTTTTGCAGGGTTGCACCGATCATACGTGATGCAAATCCGAGCTCGGAAAGTAGGGGCTGCAAATTCGTGTCGTTGTAGTCGCGATCGGTAACTTGTGCGATTTTTTGGAAAAAAACTTTCACGGTGTTGCTATAACGCTGGGGCCATTGATAGTTGCCAATTTTTGTAACAGCTTCTGATATTCGAGTAATTGAATTCTCTAGATTCATCACGGACCCATGACCGGCTCGACCCTGCGCAGTTAAACGCATCCAATGGATACCTTTTTCAGCGGTTTC